>NZ_DEPM01000120.1:0-36106 GCF_002358775.1 Martelella sp. UBA3392 | reverse complement strand
GGTCGCCTATATCAAGGGCCTGCAAGACAATGGCGTCGGCGCGACGATCAAGCATTTCGTCGCCAATGATTCCGAAATCGACCGGCAGACGGTGTCCTCCGATGTCGACGAGCGGACGCTGCGCGAAATTTACCTGCCGCCTTTCGAGGCCGCGGTCAAAAAGGCGGGCGTCTGGGCGGTGATGACCGGTTATAACCGGCTGAACGGCATCCACATGGACAGCCACAAATGGGCGCTGCAGGACGTGATGCGGGGTGAGTTCGGCTATGACGGCATCTTCATGTCGGACTGGTTCGGCACGAATTCGGTCGCCGATTCGGTCAATGCCGGGCACGACCTCGAAATGCCCGGACCGACGCGCTATCGCGGCGCCAGGCTTCTTGACGCGGTGAAGGCCGGGGAGGTTAATCTCGAGACGATCCGTGCCGCAACGCGCCGCCTGCTCGTCCTGTTCGAGCGCGTCGGCGCCTTCGACAGCGCAGGCCCCGAGGCGGAAACGTCGCGTGATGCGCCGGAGACCCGTGCGCTGATCCGCCGTCTCGGCGCGGAGGGTGCCGTTCTTCTGAAGAATGAAGGCAACCTGCTGCCGCTGGAAAACACCGTATCGATCGCAGCCCTCGGACCCAATGCCGGCGTGGCGCGGTTGATGGGCGGCGGTTCGGCGCAGATCAACGCGCCCTATCGGGTGACGCCGGTGGAGGGACTGAAGGCCGCCTTCGGTGACAATCGCGTTTCCCATGCCAAGGGCTGCACCAACAACAGGCTGACGCAGGTCCTGCAGGGCGATATCGAGCTTCGGTTCCATCACGGCCGTAGGCTTGAAGGCAAGCCCGTTCATATCGCGATCGAGGAAGCGCTCAACTGCTTCTGGTTCGATCTTCCAGTACCGGACCTGGACCAGAACGATTTTTCCGTGCGGGCCGTCGCCACCTTCACTCCGGAGGAGAGCGGGACCTACCGCGCCGGAATGACCAATGCCGGGCTTGCGCGCGCCTATCTTCATGGCGAACTGCTGATCGACGGCGAGAGCGACTGGGCGCACGGACAGAACTTTTTCGGCACGGCCAATGACGAACGGCTGGCGGACATCGAACTTCAGGCCGGGACCACCTATCAGCTGGTCATCGACTATTGTTCCCCGGAGACCGCCGATAACGGCATCACCGTCCGCGCGCTCCGGTTCGGGATTGAAAAGACGATGGGGCAGCAGGAAATCGATGATGCCGTCAGGCTTGCGACGGAGCAGGATGTGGCGGTGCTGTTCGTCGGCCGCCAGGAGGAATGGGACAGCGAGGGGTATGATCTGCCGGACATGACCCTGCCTGGCCGGCAGAATGCGCTGATCGAGGCCGTCGCCGCCGTCAATCCGAACACGGTCGTGGTTCTGCAGACCGGCGGGCCGGTGGAGGTGCCCTGGCTCGACAAGGTGAAAGCCGTCGTCCAGTTCTGGTATCCGGGACAGGAGGTCGGCAATGCGATTGCCGATGTGCTGAGCGGCGCCGCCTATCCCGGCGGCCGGCTGCCGCAAACATTCCCGAAGCGCATGAAGGACAATTTGGCCTGGAGTGACGACGCGCTCACCTATCCCGGCAAGGACGGGCATGTGCGCTACGATGAGGGCGTTTTCGTCGGCTATCGCCATCACGACGTTCACAATGTACCGCCGCTGTTTCCCTTCGGTTTCGGCCTCGGCTACACGCAGTTTACCTGGGGCGAGGCCGTCGCAGACACCGAGATCATGACCGATGCCGGTGTCACCGTCACCGTACCGATCGTCAATTCGGGCGCGACGGATGGCGTCGAGGTCGTCCAGCTCTATGTCCATCCGGAAGCCATGGCGGAAGACGTTGCTGTTGCCCGCCCGGAAAAGGAGCTGCGCGCCTTCGCGCGTCTGGCCCTGAAGCCAGGACAGAGCGGAACGGCCAGCCTCGGCATCGTGCCGCGCGATCTCGCCTATTTCGATGTGGAACGCCAGAGATGGGTGGCGCCTGCCGGCCGCTACGCGCTTCTCGTGGCCGCGAATGCCGGCGATATCCGCGAGCGGCTGGCTGTCGATCTGCGGGCCGAATGGTCAGAACCGGCCTGATGACCTGAAAACCATCATCCGCCGCGCGCCGGACAGTGCGCGGCGGATGATGACGAAATGCATTGGTTCAGGCGGCTGTCAATTTGCCGATTGCATCACGCCTTGGCCGTGTGTCCGTTCAAACGCCCTTAACCGTTCCGGCGAGACGCTCGGCAGCATGACCGAGATCTGCCAGAGGGAGAGGTAGCCGAAGCGTTCAATAAACGGTCCGGAGGCGGGGAGGCCGAGGGCGCTGGCTGCCTGTTCCAGGAGCGCCTTGTCGAGCGTTTCGATCGGTTGCCGCAGCGCCGCGGAAAACTCCGTTTCCGGCGCCGATTTCCAGTCCTGTTCAAGGGTTTCCAGCGAAAGCGCTCTCTGTCTGCGGCCAAGCAGGTGTTCGGGGCCGACATCGCCGGTCTGGGGCAGGCCGAGGCGTTCATACTGTTCGGGCGGCGCCTCGGCCTCGCGCATCGCCTCCACAAGCCATTGCGCCATCAAGAGCTCGCGCTCGTCATCGATCAGCGGGTTGCGCTGTTCGGGATCGGTCTCAAGATCGTAGAGCAGGCTGCCGAAGGCATAAGGATTGCCCATCGCCATGCCCCGGACCCTCAGCAGCGGAACGCCCTTGGAAAATCCGAAGGGCGGGGAGAGGGTCGCCTCCTGCAGGTCCGGGACGGCGAAACGATGGTCCATGCGCGTCGGCATCAGCGTGTATTCGTGAAGCGGGCCGTTGGATGGGGTCGCCGGCCCGCGCATGTAGACATAGCGGCCATCCGTGATGTTGACATGCCCGCCGAAGACGCCGAACAGCGCGTGCTGCCTCGGTTTTTCGCTGCCGGAAAGAACCGGCGCGATCGGCCGCCCCTGCATGTCGGGCGTGCGGTCGACGCCGAAATATTCGAGCAATGTCGGGCCGAAATCGATCGTTTGCACGAGGGCATCCGAGCGCGTCCCCGCCGCCCCGGTGCGCGGATCCCAGAGGAACAGCGGCGTGTGGATGTTTTCCTCGAACCAGGGTTGGATATTCTTGCCGAACCAGCCGTGTTCGCCGAGCAGGAAGCCGTGATCGGTGCACACGATCAGCATCGTGTCCTGCCACATGTCCTGCGCATCCATGAGGTCCATCACCCGGCCGAGATTGTCGTCGCACATGGTCAGCAGCGCCGCATAGGACTTGCGCAGGCGGGCGAGCGTTTCCGCGTCCTCCAGAACGGGCCGATAGTCCGGCCAGTCGTAATGCGGCCCGGCCTCTTGCGCGCCGGTGCGGGCCTTGTGGGCCTCGTCGGTGAAAAACGGCTCGTGCGGATCGAAGCATTCGATCTGCAGGAACCAGTTGTCGTCATCGGCATTGGTGCGCATGAAGCCGAGGCCGGCGTCGAAGGTCTGCGTCTGCGGATAATCGGCGGCGGTCTTCAGGTATTTGCGGTTGATCCAGTCCTGCCGCCAGAGCCGACCCTTGCGCCAGGTCACGGTTTCAGGGATCACCGGGTCCGCGACCTCGCCCTTCCAGGCATCGCCCTCCTGACCGCGGAAGAATTCGTAGGTGGAGTAGCGGTTGTGATAGGTCGCGCCGCCGTCCTCCCAGTAATGCTGATGGTCGGTGATCAGGTGGGTGTAGATACCGGCCCCTTTCAGCATTTCCGGCACGCTGTCATCGAAGGGCTCGATCGGCCCCCAGCCGCGATGCAGGAAATTGTAGCGCCCGGTATGCATTTCGCGGCGCGCCGGCATGCAGGGCATGGAGCCGGCATAGCAACGGTCGAACGTCACGCTGCGCTCCGCCAGCCGGCGGAAATTGGGAAGGTCCACATCCGTGGCGCCATAGGCCGGCAGGAACAGGCGGTTGAGGCTATCGAACATCACCATGACGGCGCGCATGATTGTCTCCTAGAGGATGTCGGTCGTGACGGGCCGTCAGTCCGGTTTCTTGATGTAGGGGGCGAGGAGGGCGAAGAACTCGTTCATCACCTTCGGGCGTTCGAGCGCTTTCGGATCGAGCAGCCATTGCAGCCTGAGACCGTCGGCGGCGGCGATCATCAGCCGGGCGATGCTTTCCACCGTCGTGCCGGGCGGCAGCCTGGTTTCGTCGATCGTCGCCGCAAGCTGATCGGTCGCCTTGACGACCACGGCTGCGTATCGGTCGCGGAACCAGGGATGGGCCGGATGGTCTGTGAAGATCGCCTCGTGTGACAGGATCGCGAAGAGTTGCACCATCACCGGGTTCTTCTCGTTCCGCCGCAAGGTCTCGACGAAGGCCTCGGCATAGGCGATGCCCTTGTTGGCGGCATCGGCGGTCTCGTCCACCAGAACGCGCTCCTCGCGCTGGCGCAGCACCGCAAGCAGCAGTTCCGCCTTGGACGGAAAATAGTGCAGCAGGCCGGCCTGCGTCAGACCCACGGCATCGGCGATATCGGCTAGGCTCGCGGTGTGGAAGCCGCCGTGTGAGAAAAGCCGTGTCGCTGCATCGAGGATTTCCTGGCGGCGGCTCTCACCCTTTGGACTGCGCCGGCGGCGCGGTTCTGCTTTTGCCTTCATCGTTGCTGTACACTTTCAGGATTTTGGGCTTCGGCGAGGATCAGTGCATCGCGCTCGGCGGCAAAATGGCAGGCCACTTTCGAACAGCCGTCTCGTGCGGCAAGCGCGGGATCTTCCTCCGAACAGATCTTGCGATCGGCACGATAGAGCGGCCCGATCGGACAGCGGGTCCGGAAGCGGCAGCCGGACGGTGGGTTGGCGGGGGAGGGCAGTTCGCCGCCAAGATAGATGCGTTCGCGGTCCCGGCGGGTCACATCGGCCTCGGGCGTCGCCGAAAGCAGCGCCTGGGTATAGGGGTGGCGGGGACGGTTGTAGACATCGTCGGTGGTGCCGGTTTCCACCAGTCGGCCGAGATACATCACCGCGACCATGTCCGAGATATGCTTCACCACCGCCAGGTCATGGGCGATGAACAGGTAACCGAGCCCGAGTTCGGTCTTGAGGTCGTCGAGAAGGTTGATGATCTGGGCCTGGATCGAGACATCGAGGGCGGAGACCGGCTCGTCGCAGATCAGGAGCTTCGGCTCGACGGCAAGCGCGCGGGCGATGCCGACGCGCTGGCGCTGGCCGCCCGAGATCTCGAACGGATAGCGGCTGAGGAAATGCGGCGCCAGCCCGACCGTGTTCATCAGGTCGGCGGCCCGCGCCCGCGCCGCCCGGCCCGTGAGCCCGACCACGGCGAGCGCCTCTTCCAGCGATTGCGCGATCGTGCGTCGCGGATTGAGTGAGGCCGAGGGATCCTGGTAGACATACTGGACGCGGCGGTTGATGAAGTGCCGGTCCTCGGTCGTCATCGCGGTCACGTCGCGGCCGTCAAGTTCGATCGTGCCGGAGGTCGGCTGGTTGATGCCGACCAGCGAGCGCGACAGGCTCGACTTGCCGCAGCCCGATTCCCCGACGAGACCGAAGGTCTGGCCGAGATAGACATCGAAGGATATGCCGTCGACGGCATAGACCGGGGTATGCTTGCGGAACATGCCGCCGGAACCGGCGGCGACATCGGTTTTCAGGTTTGTGACCTTCAGGAAGGGTTTCGCGTTGTCGGGCACCGCCGCCCGCGCGGGGAGGGCTGCGGACGGCGGTGGGGCGAGGTCGGTTTTACCCGCCTGCGCCACGTGACAGGCTGAACGGTGGCCGGGTTGCAATTGCGCAAGTGGCGGAACCTGTTCCCGACAGGCACCGATTGCATGCGCGCAGCGCGGATGGAAGGCGCATCCCGACGGCAGGAAGGCCGGGATCGGCGGCTGGCCGGGAATCGCCGGCAGCTCATGGGCGTCGTCGGCGTCAAGGCGCGGCACGGAGCGCAGCAGCGCCGCGGTATAGGGGTGGCGCGGCGCCGTCAGCACATCGCTGACGAGCCCGGTTTCGACCACCCGGCCGCCATACATCACCACGAGATCGTCGCAGAGTTCGGCGACGACGCCCATGTCGTGGGTGATCATGACGATGGAGACGCCGAGCTCGTCGCGCAGTTTGACGAGGAGCCGGAGGATCTGCGCCTGGATGGTGACGTCGAGCGCCGTCGTCGGCTCGTCGGCGAGAAGCAGGCTCGGGTGGTTGGCGAGCGCGATCGAGATCACCACGCGCTGGCGCATGCCGCCGGAGAATTCGTGCGGATAGTTGTCGATGTTGCGCTCGACGTCGGGAATGCCGACCTGGCGCAGTAGTTCCCTGGCCCGCTCGCGGGCGGCCGGCCCCTTGACGCCATGGACCTCCAGCGCCTCGACGATCTGGTCGCCGACCCGCATCACCGGGTTGAGCGCGGACTGGGGATCCTGGAACACCATGGCGATGTCCTTGCCCCGGATCTTGCGCATTTCCTCTTCGGGAAGCGTCAGTAGTTCGCGGCCGGCGAGCTTCACCGAGCCTTCGCGGACATGGCCCGGCTTGCGCAGGAGCCGCAGGATGGAACGCGCGGTGACGGACTTGCCGGAGCCGCTTTCGCCGACGATGCCGAGCACGCGGCCGCGGCCGACCTCGAAGGAGACGTTGCGCACGGCGGTGATGCCGGTATCGCGGCTGCCGAAGGCGGTGGTGAGGTTATCGACCCGGAGCAGCGGATCGGTTGCAATGTCGGTCATGATCTATTCCGAGCGGTTGACGGCGGCGTTCAGCGCATCGGCGAGAAGGCTAAAACCGAGCGCGAGCAGGATCAGGATGGCGGTTGGCCCGATCACATAGGTCGGCGCGCGGGAAATGTAGCGCATGCCGACATTGAGAAGCGTGCCGAGCGAGGGTTCGGGCGGCTGCAGGCCGAGGCCGACGATCGAGAGCGCCGCCTCGATGAACACGGCGGCGACGACGAACATCGCGCCCTGGACGATGATCGGCTCGACCGCGTTGGGCAGGACGTGGCGGACCATGATCTGCCATTTCGTGGCGCCGAGCGTGCGGGCCGCGGTGACGTATTCGCGCTGCATCTGCGACAGCATCGTCGCGCGCGCCAACCGGCCGAAGGCCGGAAGCCCGAGGATGGTGATGGCGATGACCAGCGCCTGCCAGCCGGCGCTGAAGATGATCACCACGCTGATGCCGAGGATGAGCCCCGGGAAACCGGCGATCACATCCAGACCGCGCTGGACGAAAGTACCGAGCCGGGCGGAGATGACGCCGAGCAGGCCGAGCAGCGTGCCGATCACCATCGACAGCGGTACGGCGGTGTAGACCAGGCTGAGGTCGGTTCTGAGGCCATAGATGCTGCGTACCATGATGTCGCGCCCGAGCTCGTCCGTTCCGAACGGATGGGCAAGGCTGACCCCAAGCAGCGAATCGCGCGACTGCTGATCGTAACCGCCCGGAAACAGCACCGGCGCCAGCAGCGCGCCGCCTGTCAGGAGAATGATGATGGCGACGGCGATGATGCCCTTGGGCGTCGTCATCGCCTCGCCATAGCGGCGAAGGGCGGGATGCACCGTCCATCTCTGGTCGCCGTGACGGTCTTCCGAGGTGTCGTTCAGGGATGTTTCGGACATGGTTTCAACCCTCCAGCCGGATGCGCGGATCGAGCGCGGCGATGAGAATTTCGGAGAGGAGCTGGATCAGCACCGCGACGATGACGGCGCCGAGGATGAGCGCCTGCAGCACATAGTAGTCGCGGCTCTGCACAGCGTAGATGGCGAGCGCGCCGAGGCCGTTTCGGGCGAAGATCGCCTCGATGATGATGGCGCCGGCAAGCAGGTCGCCAATTCTGAGGCCGATGGCGACGATTGCCGGGCCGAGGCTGTTGCGCAGCACGTGTTTGCGCACGATCCGGCCGCGCGGCACGCCCTTGGCCTTGGCCAGATCGACGAAATCCTCGCCGCGGGTCGAGTTCATCGTGGTCTGCAGCAGGCGTGCGATCATGGCCGATTGCGGCAGCGCCAGCGCAATCGCGGGAAGGATGAGGAACTTGAAGCCCATCACCGGATCCTTCGACAGGTTGACCTCGCCGGAGACAGGCAGCAGCTGGAAGGCAATCCCGAAAATGAGGATGAGGATCAGCCCGGTCAGGAATGGCGGCGTCGCCAGCAGGATCGTGGTGGCGACGTCGAGCACCGCGCGCGCCCAGGGCGTTCGCTCCGTTCCCGCAAGCACGCCAAGCCCCAACCCGATGACGATCATGATGATCGTCGCCAGTCCCGCGAGCTCAAGCGTGCTTTCCAGCCGGTCGGCGATGACCGTCGATACCGGCCGTCGCATGACATAGGACTGACCGAAATCGCCCTGCAGCGCGCCCGTCAGCCAGTGGATGTACTGCACCGGCATGGGCTGGTTGAGGCCGAGCTCCTCGCGCACGGCCTCGAGCTGCTCCTGCGTCGCATCGGAGCCGGCGACCGTGATCGCGGGATCGCCGGGCGCAAGGCGCGGCAGAGTGAAGGCGATGATCGACGACACGAAGGCGACGAGGATTACCGCGGGGAGCTTGCGGAGGAGAAAGCCGAACATCGGATTTACCTGTAGGTGGCGTTCTTGAACAGGATGTAGCCGCGCCTGGAGAACGATACGCCCTCAAGGTCGGCGGAAACGACGCTGGGGGACGGCGCCTGGAGGAGCGCCAGCGTGAAGGCCTCGTCCAGCATATATTCCGACAGCGCCGTGACGGCCTTGGCCTGGTCGTCAGCCGTCGAGGCGGCCGAGACCGCGTTGCGGAGCCTCTCGTATTCATCGTTCCAGAAATGCGACGGGTTGCCCTTGCGCAGCGATGGCAGCGAGGAGAGAAGCGTCGCGGTCTGGAAGCCGACCTGACCGTGGATCAGGATGAAGGACTGGCCGAGGTCGCCGGCCACCTGCCGCTGGTCGTATTCGGCGACATCGAGAACCCTGGCCTCCGGCTCAAGCCCGACTTCGCGCAGATTGTTCTGCACGATTTCGAAGATCGAGCGGTTGGCGGGGATCGCGGGAATGATGATCGTGACCTTGGCGCCCTTGGCGCCGGCGTCATCCAGCATCTTGCTGGCCTTGTCGGGATCGTAGGAATAGCGGTTCGCCAGTTCCTCGGTATAGCCGGGTGAGGAAGGAGACCAGAACAGGTCTGTCGGGGTACCGGCGCCGTCGAAGACCTGATCGATGATGCGCTGGCGGTCGATGGCATAGCCGACGGCCTGACGGACCGACTTCTGGTCGAACGGACCTTCTTCCACGTTGACGCCGAACGGATAGATCGTGCCGGCGGTGCTGACGATCGTATACATCGGGTTGCGGTCGAATTCGATGACGTCGCGTGGCGTCATGCCGTAGCCGATCTGGGCACGGCCCGAGCGGACCGCGGCGATTGTAGCGGTCGGATCAGCGATGATGGCGTAGTCGAGATCGTGGATTTTCGCGGCATCCTTGTCGCGATAGTCGTCGTAGCGGCTGAGCTGCAGTTCGGCGCCCGGCGTCCAGCTCACGAATTTGTAGGGACCGGTGCCGATCACCTTCGAACCGTCCTCGCGCTCGGCATAGGTTTCCTTGTCGATGATCGGGGTTTCCTCGAACAGGTCCCAGACATTCGATGTCGGCTGCGAGAAGGTGATCACCACCTGCGTATCGCTGGGCGTGTCGATCGCCATGAAGCTGCGGGCGATGAAGCCGATCTGCGAAGCGGTTTCGGGAAGCGCTGCGGTCTCGAGACTGTATTTCACATCCGCCGCGGTCATCTTGCGGCCGGTGTGGAAGGTGACGTCGTCGCGCAGGTTGAGCGTCAGCGTCATGCCGTCATCGGACAGCGTCCAGTCGGTGGCAAGCTCGGGCTGCGGTTCGAACGTTTCGGGATCGGTGTAGGTCAGCGTCTCGAAGACATTCTTGATCCAGGGGAAATTGCCGCCGCGAAAGGCGAGCAGGTTGCGCGGCTGGGCGTCATAGGCCTGGGCGATGACGGCGCGCGACGTATCCTGGGCAAGAGCCGGGACATACTGCATGGCGCCGATCATCACCGCGGCCTGCGCGGAACCGGTCAGCAGACGACGACGGGTGACCGAAAACAGTTTCGGATTGGGCATGTAACTCCTCCTTTGTGGCGTCACTCCCCTGACGCCCTCTTAAAACAACCTAGCACTTGCTAGGTTTAACACAAGTCAATTTTGACGCTCCACCGAGCGGGGCGGTGGCCTCGGCGCAGGGCATGGAACCAAGGCGTCGTGCCATCGTCTGCGGCCGACAATGGTTTCGCGCTCGGCAGAAAGCGAGGCTTCGATCAAGCTCCGGACGTTGAGCCGCAGGCGCTTGAGGCCTTGAAGCGGCCAGCAAAACGGCGGCGCTTCAGGTGCGCGAAACCGGCCTGCCTGCGGCTTTCGAACCGTGGCGCCCATAACTGTCGTTTATGGCCGGTCCCAACAAAAACATTGTCGACCATTGCCCACGAAGGCTATCCAGAAACACATTGAAGCGTCTTGCGGGGAGGAACATGCATGACACCGGACGATCTGCCGCTCAATCTTCTGAGGAAGCAGCCCTTCAGCCTCTCGGAGGAGGATATCGCCTGGGTGGCGCAGTCCGCGGCGGCACTCGCGGGCGACCTCGAGAGCATGATCGCCCAGCTTTTCGTCATCGGCCTGCACGGGCCGGCCGGGCCATGGGCGGCGGAAATCGAAAGGTTGCGGCCGGGCGGGGTCACGCGCTTCTTCTCGCAGGATGGGGCCGCCGAGGTGACGCTCCTGCAAACCCTGCAGCAACGGTCGAAGGTTCCGCTGCTGGTCTCGGCGGATCTCGAAGGCTCGCGCATGTCCTTTCCCTTCGGCACGCAGGTACCGAACCCGCTGGCGCTGGCGGCGGTCGACGACACGGCGCTGACCCGCGACATCTACACGCTGATGGCCGAGGAGGCGCGCGCTGTCGGCACCAACTGGTCGTTCACGCCGGTTATCGACATCAATGCCGCGTTCCGCTCGGCGATCGTGGCCACCCGCGGCTTCGGTTCCGATCCGGCGCTGATCGAACGTCACGCGATGGTCCAGATCGAGACTTTGCAGCGCCATGGCATTGCCGCCTGCCTGAAGCACTGGCCGGGCGAGGGCTATGACGACCGCGACCAGCATCTGTTGACCACCGTCAATCCTCTGTCGATGGACGCGTGGGAGGAAACCTTCGGCAGGCTTTATCGGGCCGGGATCGCAAACAATGTGCTGTCGGTGATGTCCGCCCACATCGCGCTGCCGGCCTTCGTGCGCATGCTGGATCCCGAGGCCGGGCCGGAGGAACTCTATCGGCCGGCGTCGCTTTCGCGGCTTCTCAATCAGGAACTGCTTCGCAACCGGCTGGGGTTCAACGGTCTGATCGTTTCGGATGCCTCCGAGATGGCGGGCGCGACGTCCTATATGGCGGCCGGCCCGGCCAAGGTCGAAATGCTTCGCGCCGGGTGTGACATGGTGTTGTTCACCGGCGATCTTCCGGGCGATATCGCCCTTGTCCGCGCCGCGCTGGAGGATGGCAGCCTGCCGGAGGCGCGCCTCGCCGAGGCCCTGACGCGGGTTCTGGGGCTGAAGGCCGCGCTCGGCCTTCATCGTCGCAAGACGGACGACGATCCCCTTGCCCGGCTGGCGAGGCCGGACGCGAAGGCTACAGCCGCAGAGGCGTTTGCCCGCGCGCCGACGCTGGTGAAGGATGTGCGGAACCTGTTTCCGCTGTCGCCCGAAACCCACCGCCGGGTGCTTGTTATCTCCGGCGGCATCGTTTCGCCAATCCACGGCGCGCCGGTGTCGCTTGCCCTGCCGGAGATGATGCGCGCACGCGGTTTCGAGGTGACGGTGTTCGCCCACGGCGACCCGTGGCAGCCCGCGGAATACGACCTTGTGCTCTATCTCCTGGCCGAGGAGACACTGCTGACGCGCAGCCATATCTTCCTCGACTGGGCGCGGCTGATGGGCGATTTCCGGATGGCGATGAAGCGGCCGTGGCACGAGGTGCCGACCGCGCTCGTCTCCTTCGGCTATCCCTATTACCTTTACGACGCACCGCGCATGCCCGCCGTCATCAATGCCTATGCGACCTCCGACGAGATGCAGGAAGCGGTGCTCGATTGCATGACCGGCGAAAAGCCGTTCACCGGCAAAAGCCCGGTCGATCCCTTCTGCGGGCAGGAGCAGGCCCGGTTCTGAGGGCGAGCCTGCGTTGTCGCCTGGCCGCGGCATACCTTCCCGGGGTTGCCGGCGGGTACAGTTATTCGCCGCACCCGCCGCAAATTCCGTTAGCGGCGCGCCATATCGTCCCGGATCGCCTCCAGCAGACGGTCGCGGATGTCGGGATGCGCGGCGGCGATGTCACGGCGCTCCTCCGGATCCTCATCGAGATCGAACAGCGCGACCGTATCGAGGCCGGCGGGATCGAATTCGGTGAACTGCATCTTGCCCGGCCGGATCGCGCGCCAGTCGCCGGCGACGAGCTTGAAGCGGCCATCGGTCACCGCCCGCCACGGGCCGAGGCCGGAAAATACGAGCCGCGTCTCGGGTTCGGCCTCGCCCTCGAGCAGGCCGCGCAGGCTGTCGCCTTCCATGCCTTCGCCGGGCGCGCCGGAGAAATCGAGGAAGGTCTTCGCCATGTCGAGAAGAGACACCGGCGTCCGGACGGAGCGGTCCCTGGCCGAAACACCGGCGCCGGCGACGATCATCGGCACGCGCACGGAATTCTCGTCGGGGATCGACTTCGCCCACAGCCTGTGGTCGCCGAGCATTTCGCCGTGGTCGGAGGCAAACACCACCAGCGTGTTGTCGCGCTGTCCGGTCTCGTCGAGAAAGGCGAGGAAGCGCCCGAGCCAGTCGTCGATGACCTCGATCATCGCGGCATAATTCTGCCGGATCATCTGGTGTCGCGGATCGCGGGAGCCGTCGACCGGTTCCGGGAAGGCCACGTCCTTCCAGCGGTCGCGCATGCGCTCCGTCACGTCGAGCGGTTCGTGGGGGCCGGCGAAATTGACGGTGAGGAACCACGGCTTGCCGGTGTCCTTCAGGCCCTCGAGTTCGTTCATCGCCTGGCGGCCGATCCAGTTGTCGCAATAGGCCTCGTCCGGAAGCGGCGAGAGATCGGGATTGGTATAGGCGTCGGGCAACGGAAGGTCGCCTGCGGCGATCTCGTTGACGGTCGCCGGAATATTGGCGCGGTCGCGGCGGCGGAAATCGGCGTCGTGAACGTCGGCAAGCCCGATTTCGGCGAGATAGGTCATGTAGGGCTCGCGGGCGCCGCGCTCACGGCCATAGATCGCGTCATGCTTGCCGGCATTGTCGATGCCGCGGGTAAAGCCGAGATCGGCGAGGCGGCTTTCGCCGGCCTCCGTCATATGCTTGCCGTCGGCACCCCAGTCCATGAAACCCTTCAACAGGTCGAGCTTGCCGACCGTGGAAACCGCATAACCCTTGTCGGCCATGCGCCGGTAGATCGTGTCGGCGCCCGCCGGCACATTCTGGTTGTTATGCTGCACCGGGCTGCGATCGTAGCGGCGGCCGGTGGCGATGCAGGCGCGTGCCGGCGCGCAGATCGGCGATGGCGTCCAGGCCTGTTCGAAGTTGACGCCGCGCTCGGCGAGCGCCTTCGCGTTCGGCGTCCTGACGGGAACCGTCGCCCGTGGCTCCACCCAGTCGGAGCGCAGTTGATCCGGGAAAACCAGAAGAATATTCGGTTGCATGATGGGACTTCCTATGCGGGCTGATGCCGGACGAGCCGGTCGTCGAGGGCGTGCAGATCCCCGGGCGTGACGCCGGGCGACATGACCGCGAGCGCCCAGAGGCTGTTGCGGCCGAAGCGCTCGACCATCGCCGGGCCGAGGGCGAAGCCGAACGTCGCGTCGACGAGCGCCTTCAGGGCCGGATCGGCAAAGACTTCGGCAATGGTGAGACGGGCGGCGGGGCCATAGCTTTCCGCCGGCGCCTGCTTCCAGTTGCGCTGGCGGCTGCGCTCGATCTGCGGCCATTGCCTTTCGATCAGCAGATGCCGTTCTTCGACAGGGCCGGTTTCCGGCAGGCCGAGGCGTTCATACTGCGAGGCCGGCGCGTCGTTTCTCCGCATCGCCTCGACCAGCATGGTCGCCATCCGGGTCTCGAGGGCGGGATCGTTCAACGGGGTCGTTTCGTCGGGATCGGTTTCAAGGTCGAATAGCAGCGTTCCGAAATGATGGGGATTGCCGAAGGCGCCGCCGCGCGTGACGATGGTCTGCACGCCCTTGGTGAAGGAGAAGGGCGGGGCGACCCGGAAGTCTCGCAATTCACCTGCCGAAAACCGCGACTTCATCCGCGTCGGCATCAGGGTGAATTCCTCGAGCGGCCGGTTCTGGGGCGTGGCGCAGGCGCGCATATAGACGTAGCGCCCGTCGGTGATGCTGACATGACCGCCGAAAATGCCGAAAAGCGCGGTCTCGCGCACCGGTGCGCCGGTGCGCAGGTGCTGCAGGATTGAGCACGATTGCATGTCGGGCGTCGGTTCAAGCCCGAACGCATCGAGAAAGGTCGCAGCGAAATCGACGGTCTGGACAAGGCTGCCGTCGCGGGTCCCCTGGTTGCCCGAGACCGGGTCCCAGACGAACAGCGGCGTATGGATGGTTTCCTCATACCATGGCTGGACATTCTTGCCGTACCAGTCGCGCTCGCCGATCAGCAGCCCGTGGTCGGTGCACACAATCAGGATCGTGTCCTTCCACATGTCGCCCGCGTCCATCCGGTCGAGCAGCCGGCCGAGGCTGTCATCGCACATCTTCAGGAGCGCACCGTAGCGCGCCTTGACCTGATCGACGGTTTCCCCGTCCTCCAGCACCGGCCGGTAGTCCGGCCAGTCGTAATGGGGCATGTCGTCGCGCACGCCCGTCAGGCCGTGATATTCCTCCGGCGTGAAGAAGGGCTCGTGCGGATCGAAACACTCGATCTGCAGCAGCCAGTTATCGGCGGCGGCATTGGTGTCGATGAATTCCAGTCCGGCATCGAGGGTTTTCGTCTGGAAATGGCTTTCGCGGGTGGCGGTATAGGCCCGGTTGATCCAGTCCTGCCGCCAGCCCTTGCCGCCGCGCCAGTTGAGCGCGGGCGGGATCACCGGGTCGGCGACATGCCCCTTCCAGGGATCGCCTTCCTGACCGCGAATGAACTCGTAAGAGGAGAAGCGCGGATGATAGGTCGCGCCGCCATCCTCCCAATAGTGGACATGATCTGTCACGAGATGGGTATAGACGCCGTGCTTGCCGAGAATCTCGTAGCTGCTGTCATCGAACGGCTCGAGCGGACCCCAGCCGCGATGCAGGAAATTGGGGCGGCCCGTGTGCATCTCCCGGCGCGCGGGCATGCAGGGCATGGAGCCCGCATAGCACCGGTCGAAGGTCACGGTCCGGCTTTCAAGCCGTCTGAAATTGGGAAGATCGAACCGGGTTCCGCCATAGGCCGGGAGGTAGAGCCGGTTGAGGCTGTCGAACATCAGGACAATGGTACGCACGGTGGCAGGCTCTTGTCATGGAGGGATTGGGGCGGGCCGCCTGTCGTGCGGCCCGCCGAATGTCAGCCGCCGGAAGCGTGATTGAACACGATATAGCCGGTCGTGGTGTATTCGACGCCCTTGAGGTTGGTGGTCGAGACGGAGAGCGTCGGCGCCGACAGGATGTTGAGGTTGAAGGCCTGGTCGAGGAGATAGTCCCCGAGCGCCTTGACCGCGTCGTCGGAGGCTTGCTTGTTCGCAGCGCTCTGGACGGCGTCGCGCAGCTTCAGATACTCGTCGGTCCAGAAGTGCGAGGGATTTCCCTCACGCAAGGCCGGTGCGGCGCTGAGCAGCGTTGCCGGGCTGAGGCCGTCCATGCCGTGGAGCTGGATGAACACCGGGCCGAGATCGCCGGCGATCTGCTGCTGACCATAGGTCGCGGTGTCGAGGATATTGGCCTCGACCTTGAAGCCGACGTCGGTGAGGTTGTTCTGCACGATCTCGAAGATCGCCCGCTGCGAGGGCAGGGCATGAAGCGCAACGGTGGCGGTCGCGCCCTCGGCGCTGGCCTCCTTCAGCAGTTCGCGGGCCTTGTCGGGGTCGTAGGCATAATGCTGCGCCTGCTCGTCCGAGGTCGGCCAGAACAGGTCGGTCGGCGTGCCGAGACCGTCGAAGACCTGCTGGTTGATGCGGTCGCGGTCGATCGCGTAGCCGACCGCCTGGCGCACGCGCTTGTCGTCGAACGGCTTGTCGGTGACATTGACGCCGAGCGGATAGAGCGAGCCGGCGGTGGGCACCGTCTGATACATCGGATTGCCCGAAAGCTCGATCACGTCGCGCGGCTGCATCTGCATGGCGAGCTGGGCCCTGTTCGAGCGCAGGGCCGAGATCATCGCGGTCGGGTCGGTGATGATGGCGATATCGATGTCGTCGAAGGCATGGGCGTCGGGATCACGATAGCCGTCATAGGGTTCCAGGCGGATCGAGGCGCCAGGCACCCATTCGGCGAATTTATACGGCCCGGTGCCGATGATCTCCTTGCCGTCGGCGCGCTTGTCGTAAGTGTCCTTGTCGACGATCACCGTCTGCGACAGGAATTCGAACAGGTTCGGCATCGGCTTTGCGAGCGTCAGGACGACTTCGGTGTCGCTCGGCGTCGCGATCTCGGAAATAGCGCGGGCAATGAAGTCGAACTGGGACGCGGAGGCCTTGCCGGCGGCCGTTTCCAGCGTGAACTTCACGTCGGCGGAGGTGAAGGGGCGGCCCGAATGGAAGGTCACGCCGTCCTCAAGTTCGAAGGTCACGGTCTTGCCGTCCTCGGAGACGGTCCAGCTCTTGGCGAGCACCGGCTGCGGGGTGTCATCGCCCGGCATGATTCGCACCAGAGGCTCGAATACAGCTTGCACCCAGGACGTATTGCCGGCGCGGATCGGCAGGATGTTCTTGGGCTGGGCATCGCCCGGGCTCGCGATTGTCAGCGTTTCGGCAAACGCCGCGCCGGGCACGGCGAGCGCTGCGGCAAGTGCAACGGCGGAAACGCATTTCCGCCATCCATTGAATTGAAAGGTCATAGGCTCCTCCTGGTCATTGGCTCTGCCGTGCGGCGCTCGAAAGGCCTTTTGGCAGCGAAATCTCCTCGTGCGGCGGAGAATGGTTCGCTCACCCATGTGACACAAGCATAATAACCAGCGTCAGCCATTAATGATGTTTATGGCTTTTGGCTCTCCAACGGCCCGAACCGCTGCAGGCAGAGCCGCCGGATGGCCTGCACGATCTCCCAGTCATCCATTTCCGAACGGTAGAAGAAGGCAGCCTGGTTGCGGCGCGGCGTGAGCCCAGCGGGCACGGCCCTCAGGTTTGGGGTGAGGTCGCGATTGATCGCCGCGTGCGGCATCACGGCGAGGAAATCGCCGAGCTCCAGCAGCCTCAGCGTCGGCAGCAACCCGTCGCAGATCACGCGGACCTCGGGTTCGACGCCGAGATGTTCATAGATCGCGTGGCGCATCATGTCGCGATAGTTCGGCATCGCGCTGTAGACGACCCAGGGAAAATCGAGCAGCCGGATCGGCGCGATCGTTCCGTCCGGGCCGCGATGTTGGAAGATCGGATGGTTCTTGCGGGCGACGACATTGGCGAGGATGCGGGCAAACGGCATCACCGATATGCCGGGTTCACCTTCGGGCGTGAGGTCGACGCCGGTGAAGACGAAATCGAGCCTTCCCTCCTTGAGGTCCCGCAGACTGCCGCGTGGCTCGATGCTGAGCAATTCGAACACGACCTTCGGAAAATCCTTCTGGAGCTGGTTGATGAACTCCGGCAGGATCGCGCCGCGCCAGATCGGTCCGGCGCCGATCCTGATCGAGGTCTTGCCCTCGGCCGGATCGGTCTGCAGTAGCTTTTCGGCCAGTTGCCAGTGGCGCTCGATGCCGAGCGCCGAGGAGAGCACCCGTTCTCCGAATGGCGTCGGCGCGACGCCGCGCGAATGGCGGATCAGGATCGGCTGGCCGAAATGCTTCTCAAGCTGGGAGACCGAGCGCGACAGCGCCGGTTGGGTGACGTTCAGCCGCTGGGCCGCCCGTCCGAGGCTGCCTTCCTCGATAATGGCCTTCAGCCGGAACAGATGAGTTACATAATCAAGCATGGCCTTTGTCCCGGTCTGCTATGGTTGTGCGAAATCGCCTACCGTCCGAACACGCCCACCATGTCGAAGGCGACCGGTCGGCGGCGGTCGAGGATGAGGGCCTCCTGGAGTTCGGCGATATGCGCGCGCATCAGCGTGACGGCCTCGTCGACCTCGCCCCTGGCGCAATGATTGATCAGTTCGTCATGGTGGTCGTGCCAGCCGGCAAGGCCGATCTGGTTGTCGAACAGATTGACGATCAGGCTGGTGCGGGCAACGAGGAGGCGAACCTGTTCGGCCAGGATCGGATTGCCCGAAAGTTCGGCCATCAGGACGTGGAAGCCGCCTGAAAGGTGGATGGCCTCGCGCATGTGGCCCTGTTCGCGCAGCTTGTGTTCCTGCTCGATGTTTTCCTGCAGTCGCGCGATCGCTTTCTGATCGGCCACCCGCGCCACCGCCTCCGTGGTGCCCGCCTCGATGGCGATGCGCGCGGCGAAAACGGCACGCGCCTCGTCGGCATCGGGGGCGGCGACGAAGGCGCCGCGCTTCGGCAGGAAAATGACGAGCTTCTCCCACGTCAGTCGCTGGAGCGCCGTGGCGATGGCGCGCCGGCCGATCCCCAGCGCCTCGACAAGCGCCAGTTCGGTCAGCTTCGTCCCGGGCAGAAGCCGTTGATCGACAATGGCCGAGAAAAGGTGCTCATAGGCATCCTCGGCCGTCTCCACTCTTGGCCGGTTCCGGTCATTCATAACGCCGACGAGCTTGCCTGGCTGCTTCATTTGTGGACGTCCTTTGCATTCTATGGTGCACGCAATTGTGCACAATTTTGAACGTTTGATTGTTTTTATTCATGTTTGCAGTCTGGCACACCCCTTGCAAGACCATTTCTGTCAAGTCCATCAAAAAGGGGAAGCAAATGGCAGGACTGAAACTTTCACGCAGGGCCTTTGTCGGAGCCAGTCTCGCGGCGCCCTTCGTCCTGAGAGCCGGCGGCGCGGCAGCGGAGACCACGGTCAAATTCTCGTTCGCGGCGCCGTTCGACGGCTCAAATGCAGCCTTCTTTCTGGCCGAGCAGAACGGTTGGTACAAGGAGGCGGGCCTTTCCTGCCAGTTCGATGCAGGCGGCGGCTCCGGCGAGGCCGTCTCGCGCGTCGGCTCGGGCGTCTATGACGGCGGCATCGCCGACATCAATTCGATGGCGGAGTTCAACGCCAAGAATGAGAGCGCTGCAATCCGCGATGTCTACATGGTCTATTTCCGCAGCCCGCTCTGCGTCGGCACGCTGACGAAATCCGGCATCGAGAAACCGGCCGATCTCGAAGGCAAGACCATCGGCGCGGCAGCACCGGACGGCGCCTACCGGCTGTTCGGAGCCTATGCCAAATATGTCGATATCGATCCCGCCACCATCAAGTGGAACATGGTCGGCCTGCAATTGCGCGAGGCGGTGCTGGCCGGCGGCGACGCCGATGCCATCCTGGGCTTCGATTCGACGATGTATTTCGGCCTGATGAAGGCCGGGATCGCGCCCGAGGACATTAAGTTCCTCTATTATTCCGAGGTCGGGCTCGATCTCTATGGCAACGGCCTCATCCTGTCGGATGCCTTCCGCACCGGCAATCCGGAAGCGGCGAAGGCCTTTGTAGAGGCCAGCGCCCGCGGCTGGCAGGCGGCGGCGGCCGATCCCAAGGCCGCCATTGCTGCCCTCAAGGCCAAGGCGCCGTTGATCAATGCCGATCTTGAGGAGCAGAAGCTGCTCTGGCTGATCAAGAACCAGATGACCACGCCGGAATCGAAAGCCAATGGCCTCGGCGCTGTCGACGACGCCCGGCTTGCCAAGAGCATGGATGCGGTCGCGGCCGGCTTCGGGCTTCCGGCGGTTCCCGCGCCGGCCGATGTCTTCGACCCCTCCTTCCTGCCACCGGAAAGCGTCAGGAAACTGCCTGCATGACCTTTGACCTCGTCATCCGCCACGGCACTGTCGCAACCGCGTCGGATGTCTTCAAAGCCGATATCGGCATCCGGGACGAACGTGTCGTCGCCATCGCGGACCGCATTCCCGATGGCGACCGGGTGATCGATGCCTCCGGGAAGTTCGTGCTTCCCGGAGGTCTGGACGCGCATTGCCACCTCGACCAGCCGCAGGCGCCGGGCCTCGCCTCGAAGGGCGCCCGCATGGCCGACGGCTTCCGTTCCGGCAGCATTTCCGCGGCCTTCGGCGGCACGACGACGATCGTGCCGTTCTGCGTCCAGCATCGCGGCCAGTCGCTCACCGCCGCCGTCGCGGACTATCATGCCCGCGCCGAGGGCCAGTCGGTGACGGATTACGGCTTTCACCTGATCGTCAGCGATCCGACGCCGGCCGTGCTTGGCCAGGAGCTGCCAGCGCTCATCCGTCGCGGCCACACCAGCCTGAAGGTCTACATGACCTATGAGGCGATGCAGCTCAGCGACCGCCAGATCCTCGACGTGTTCGAAACGGCGCGACGGGAAAAGGCGATCGTGCTGATCCACGCCGAAAACCACGAGATCATCGGCTGGCTTGCCGACCGGCTGGAACAGGCGGGACGGACGAAACCGATCTCCCATGCCCATTCGCGGCCGCTGCCGGTCGAGCGTGAGGCGACGCACCGCGCGGTGACGCTCGCCGAGATCGCTGGCGTGCCGCTTGTCGTTGTCCATGTTACCGGCGGCGATCCGCTGACCGAAATCCGCCGCGCCCGAGAGCGCGGCCATGTGGTGATCGCCGAAACCTGCCCGCAATATCTGCTCTTGACGGAAAACGATCTCGACATGCCGGACATGCTGGGCGCCAAGGCGATGTGCAGCCCGCCGCCGCGCGACACCGCCGCCCAGGCCGCGCTCTGGCGCGGGATCGAGGACGGCACGGTCGACGTCTTCAATTCCGATCACGCGCCCTACCGCTTTGACGCCGAAGGCAAGCTGAAGGCCGGGCCAAACCCGTCCTTCCGTGCTGTCGCCAATGGGATTCCGGGCCTCGAAACCCGCATGCCGATCCTGTTCAGCGAAGGCGTGATGAAGGGACGCATCGACCTTCCCCGCTTCGTCGCGCTCACCGCCACCAACAATGCGAAACTCTATGGCCTCGCGCCGCGCAAGGGCACGATCGCGATCGGCGCCGATGCCGACATCACCGTTTGGGACCCGGAAAAACGCGTCACGATCGAAAACCACATGCTGCATCACAATGTCGACTACACGCCCTTCGAAGGGCTGGAAGTCCAGGGCTGGCCGATCACGGTCATCTCCCGGGGCGACGTGATCGTCGACCGGGGACAGTTGCTCGCAAGGCCCGGGCGCGGACGGTTCCTCGCCCAGGAAACCTCATCCGCCTGGAAAACACGGGAGATTACCGCATGGATCTGAACATCAGTGGAAAGCGCGCGCTGGTTCTCGGCGGCAATCGTGGCATGGGGCTTGCGATCGCAACGGCGCTCGCCGCCGAAGGTGCGAGCCTCGCGATCGCGGCACGGGACGGGACGGCGCTGGGCATCGCGGCCGCCGAAATCGGCCAGGCTGAACCGTTCAGGCTCGACCTCGCCGATACGGCCAGCCTCGGCGACTTCGCCGAGCGGGTCGGGCCGGTCGACATTCTGGTCAACAATACCGGCGGGCCGCCCTATGGCAGCGCGATCGGCCGCGATGTCGCCGACTGGGAGGACAGCTTTCGCGCCATGTCGCTCTCCGTGATCCGCCTCACCGATCTTTTCCTGCCGGCGATGCGGCAGAGAAGCTGGGGCCGGGTCCTGACCGTGGTCAGCACCGGCGCCGTGCAGCCGATCCCGGTGCTCGGCATTTCCAACACGCTGCGCGCCGGGCTGATCGCCTGGTCGAAATCGCTGGCGCCGGAGGTGGCGCAGGATGGCGTCACCGTCAACGTGTTGATGCCGGGCAGGATCGCCACCGAACGGGTCGCGCTCACCGACGAGGCCACGACCGAGCGTGAGAATATCTCGGTCGAGACCGTGCGCGCCCGCTCCTTCTCCCAGATACCGATGGGGCGCTACGGCACGCCCGAAGAGATCGCCGCCATGGCTGCGTTCCTCTGCTCGACCCCGGCGTCCTACGTCACCGGCAGCGTCATCCGCGTCGATGGCGGCTATGTGCGCCATGTCTGAAACCTTGCAGGGAGACCTTCCGCCCATGTCCATACTGCGCCCCGCCGCGAAGCTCTCTCACCGCGGCGCCATGGCCGTTCTCGAAGCCGCTTTGGCCGCAGCCGAACGGCTCTCCATCCCGCAATGCATCGCCATCGTCGACGAGGGCACCAACCTGCTCGCCTTCTGCCGGATGGACGGCTCGCGGGTCCTGTCCGTCGAAAGCGCCACCCGCAAGGCGATGACCGCGGCTTCGACGGGGCTTGCGACCGGAAACCTGCCCGAGGAAAAGGCCCTGCTTCTCGCCGAGGCGACATCGGGGCGGATGACCAATCTACCCGGCGGCCTGCCGCTGATGGTCGACGGCATGGTCGTCGCCGCGATCGGCGTCGGTTCGGGTACGGGCGACCAGGACGTCGAGATTGCCAGGAGCGGCGTCGCCGCTTTTGAAAAACTGCTCGCGGAGGATGACCAGCGATGACTGTTGCAGCCCACGAGCCGCCGACCAAGATCGCCCAGCTCGAGAATGTCCGGGTGCGCTTCGGCAAGGGCGATGATGCCTTCCTCGCGCTCGACCAGACCAACCTGACCGTTCGTCCGGGCGATTTCGTCGCCATGGTCGGTCCGTCGGGCTGCGGCAAGTCGACCATCCTGAAGCTGGTCGCCGGACTGCTGCAACCGAGCGACGGCAACGTGTTTGTTGCCGGTCGCGAGGTGGGCGCGGAAAAGATCGGCATCGGCATGGCCTTTCAGAACCCGACCATGCTGCCGTGGCTCACCATCCGCGAAAACATCATGCTGCCGCTGAAGATCGTAAAACCCTTCGCCAATACATTCGGCCGGGACAGGAAAACCGTGTTCCGCGATCGGGCCGAAGCGCTTCTCGCCCGCGTCGGCCTTTCAGGCTTCGGCGATCGCCGGCCATGGGAGCTTTCCGGCGGCATGCTGCAGCGCGCCAATCTCTGCCGCGCGCTCATCCACGAACCGGCCCTGCTGATGCTCGATGAGCCGTTCGGCGCGCTCGACCAGTTCACCCGCGAGGAGCTCTGGTCCGTGCTCCAGGACCTCTGGATCGAGACGAAACCGACCGTCTTCCTCGTCACCCATGACCTGCGCGAGGCCGCCTTTCTCGCGAGCCGCATCCTGGTGATGAGTGCCCGTCCCGGCCGGGTGACCGAGGACAGGGCAGTCGGCTTTTCCCGTCCGCGCACGCTTGAAACCACCTTCGAGCCCGCCTTCTCGGACCTGACCAACGAATTGCGCCGGCTGATCTTCGAGGCCCGCCTGAAACAAAAGGAGGTCACGCCGTGAAACTGTCGCGAACCACCATCGAGCATCTGAAATCGGCGAGCTTCATCCTGCTGCTCTTCGTCTTCTGGCAGGTCGCCTGCGTGGTCTTCGAAGTCAGTCCGATCGTGCTGCCGAAGCCGTCCGCGATCCTCTCGACGCTGATCGTCAACATGCCGGCGCTGTGGCCGCATATCCTGCAGACCCTGCTGACAACCCTGGTCGGCTTCTTCTTCGGCATGGTGATCGGCGTTGCCCTCGGCGCCATCGTCGGCATATCGCGCACGGCCTATAATGTCGCCTATCCGCTGCTGGTCGGTTTTTCCTCGATCCCCAAGGTCGCCGTCGTGCCGATCTTCGTGCTCTGGTTCGGCTCCGGCACGCTGCCGGCGGTGCTGACCGCGCTCACCACCTGCATCTTTCCGATCGTCGTCAATGTCGCGACCGGGCTCGCCACCACCGAGCCGGAGATGGAGGACGTGCTGAAGGCGCTCGGCGCCTCGCGTTATCAGGTGCTGCGCAATGTCAGCCTGCCCCGGACCATGCCCTATTTCTTCGCCTCGCTGAAGGTGGCGGTGACGCTGGCCTTCGTCGGGACCGTGCTGTCGGAAACGGTCGCCGCCAACCGCGGCATCGGCACGGTGATGATGATGGCGACGGCAAGCTTCGACGTGCCGCTCGCCTTCGCAGGCCTGTTCGCTCTGGCCATCCTCGGCATTCTTCTCTACGCGGTCTTCGCCGTGATCGAGAAGCGCGTCTGCGGCTGGGCCACCCGCAAGCAGGACCTCGCCATGAACTAGCGTCCATAGACCGAGCGCTTCCAGTTCGAATGCTCTTTAAGGCCCGCAACCTGCTGGCGCTTGGTGCTGTTCCGAGAGCGTATCACCATCAGGCCGTTCTACTTCGCTGACACCTTGTTCGAAATCCAGGTGGCGAATTCGTAGTTGGGGCGCTCGAGGTGGGAAAGCGCCCCCGGTTTGGCGAACTTGCTCTGAAGGCCTTTCCAGACACGCTCAGTGCAGCCGCGATCTTCCTCGTTGACGTGATCGAGCAGGCCCTTCAGCGCCGCGAAATGCTCCTCCGCCTTCGGGTCGTTCATGTATTCCGGAGACAGGCCGCCGCCATAGAGGATCTTCACGCCGCCCGGACCATCGGGCAAGAGCGACAGATACCAGAAGTAGCCGGGCGTCAGCGTGATCATCAGCGACGGGTAGATCGCAAGCAGCCAGGTGCGGCGGCGCTGGTCGCCCTCCAGCGCCGTGTTGGACGGATGCGCCAGCGCCAGCGGCACGGAGTCGTCCTTGAGGATGTGATGGTAATTGAAGCCCGGGAACCCTTCCGGACAGACCATGTCCTGCAGCTTCGACGCACCGCCGATTGTGCCGGCGTGACACATCGGCAGGTGATAGCTCTCCATGAAATTCTCGGCAAGGATTTTCCAATTGGTGTTCCAGCGATGCTCCTCGCTGAACGTCTGGACATAATCGCCCATGTTCAGATAGCCGACCAGCGTGTCGACGTCGGCAAGGGTTTCAGTGACGGAAGGCAGGTCGGGATCGAGCGTGACCATGATCCAGCCCAGCCACTCCTCGCTGCGGATCGCCGGCAGGCTGACGTCGTTCTTGCAGAAGCTATCGTTCTTCTCCATCGCCGGCGCGCCGCGCAGGCTGCCGTCCAGCGAGTAGGTCCAGGCGTGATAGGGACAGGTGATCGTGCGGACATTGCCGCGGCCTTCCAGTAGCACGGACATGCGGTGGCGGCAGACATTCGAGAGCGCCCGCAATTCGCCTTCCCGGTCGCGCAGGACGATGATCGGCTCGCCCGCGATCTCGATCGTCATGTAGTCGCCGGGCTTCTTCAAGGCATCGGCCCGTCCGGCGCAAAGCCAGCTCCTGGAGAAGATCTCGGACTGTTCGAGTGCTAGAAAATCCTCGCTGGTATAGGCCGAAACCGGCATGGCCTGGGCGCGCTCGAACGGGGTCGCCACATTCTCGGCAAGCTCGCTTACCGCGTCTACATGCTTTGTCATTCGAACCTCCTTTTCGCGACGCGCGGTCTTGTACCAAGGCACATCAAAACGCAGGATGGCGCGCGGACCGGAATCGAGAAAGAAGGAAATCGCTTAGTTGCAATTAAGGAAAGGCGAAGCCGTCAGCGGAGAACCCAGTCGCGGATCAGGGCGTGATAGCGCGCGAGCTGATCAATGGCGATCGATTCATCCGGCTGGTGCCCGTCTTTCATCGTGCCCGGACCGCAGACAATCGTCGGGATGCCGCGTTCGGCAAAGTAGCCGGCCTCGGTCCCGAACGCGACGGTCGCCGGCGTCGGGTCGGGCAGGGCGCTGGAAAAGCGCATCACCACGGGGTCGTCCGCCAGGGCCGAGAGACCGGGATACTGTCCCGTGCGGGTGATCCGCGCGCCTTCGGGAAGCACGATGCGGGACAGGATGGCATCCGGGGTTTCGCTCGCCAGATGGCGAATTTCGAACAGAACCTCGGCATGATCCGGCACGATGTTCAGCGCCACGCCGCCGCGGGCGATACCGGCATGGACGGTGGAATAAGGCGGGTCGAAGGCCTCATCGCGCGCGCCCTCCTGCGCCAGCGCCTCCTGAAGGTGTCTCAGCGCGAGGATGAACTCGGCGGCCCCATGGAGCGCATTGGTGAAATAGGGTGCCATTGCGGAGTGGCCGGGTGTGCCGTCGAACTCGGCCCGGTAGCTGGCCTTGCCCTTGTGCCCCAGCACGGCGCGCATCAGAGTCGGCTCGCCGACAATGCAGAGGTCCGGCCGGCCCAGCACCGGCACAACACTGTCGATCATGTCCGGAATGCCGCGACAGCCGAGCTCCTCGTCCCAGCTTAGGCAGATCAGAACGGGCCTTGCCGGCGGCGTTTCCCGCAGTGTTTCGGCCAGCGCCAGCACGCAGGCGATGAAGCCCTTCATGTCGGTCGTCCCGCGACCGACATAGCGCCCCTCCCGCTCCGCAAGCCGGAACGGCGCTTCCGTCCAGTTCTGCCCGTCAACCGGAACGACATCCGTATGGGCGGAAAACAGCGTCCCGCCATCGCCGTCGCCGAACCGGGCGAGCAGGCCGGCTTTGGTGCCGTCCCGCGCGGGAATGACGGTCACGGTAAACCCTGCTGCGTCCAGCAGGTCCTTTACCCAGGTAATCAGGTCGATATTGGGCGTGCCGGCGATCGTCGGGAAGGCGACAAGCTGTTCGAGGAGCGGCTTTATTCTATCCGGCATGGGGAGGTTTCTCTGACTGTGGCTTACGCGGTCTAGCTGCCGGCGAAATGGAAGGTGTCGTCGTTCTGGATGAAATTCTTCGCGTGTTCGATGAAGGTCGAGACGGTGCGGGCGTTCGCCGCCCCCTCGGACATCAGCAGGCCCATATTGAGCGGCCGCACCGATCCCGACAGCGGCACGAAACGAAGCTTCTGGCCGTCGGGCGCGAGATTGGACAAGGGCCGGATATTGGCGACCGAATATCCGAAATTATTGGCCACCAGCGAGCGCATCACCGCCATATCCCGCGTCCGTTCCGCGATCTCCGGACGAATTCCCAGCGACGAGAAGATCGATAGGAAATAGTCGGTGCTCATCGGCAGATCGAGCAGGACCATCGGATAGCGCGCAAGGTCCACCGGCGAAACATAGGGGCGATCGGCCAGGGGGTGGCCCTCGCTGAACAGCGCGAAAGGCGAGAGTTCGACGAGAGGCACGAAGTTGAGATCCGCCGGAATGTTGAGATCGTAGGTGAGCGCGATATCCAGCCTTGCGGCGCGCAGTTCGTTGAAAAGCTCGGACTGGTCCCGCTCGAACTGGCTGAAGACGACCTCTGGGAACAGATCGACAAAGCTGCGGCGCAGGCGCGGCAGCACGATCTGGGCAAAGGTCAGGAGGCAGCCAACCCTGAGGTTGCCGCGCACCGTTCCCGCCACATCGGCCGCCAGCTGGTTGAGCGCATTGGCCTTTTCCAGCGTCTCGCGCGCGGCGTTGAGGAACAGTTCGCCGGTCTGCGACAGCGACAGGCCGTGGGCATGGCGGCGGACGAACAGTTTGAGGCCGAATTCCGCTTCAAGCTGGGCGATGGCCGCGGAGATGGAGGGCGAGGAAACATTGATCTTCTGCGCGGCATGCGCAATCGAGCCGCAATCGCAAACGGCGACGAAATATTCCAGCTGTCTGAAGGTGATACGAAGTGGCACCCTGTTCCTCTGTCCTTCAAAAGCCGTGCGCTTGCCAGCGCTAGTATACGGGGCTTTTGCGGGGGAGCAATCGAGCATGGGACGGACGGCCGGGTTCCGTCATTCGTCGCCCGGCACGCCATAGGAGGGCGCGGCCTCGGGGTTCAGGGCGCGCGTGATATAGTCGTCCGCCTGGGGCTTGTAGATCTCGAAGGCGCGGGCCAGGGCCGCGATCGGGCAGTCCGCGTCCAGCCAGTCGATGCGCAGCTCGATATAGGGCCAGCTCTGCCGGTCGACGAGCAGGAGGCCGGCGGAATGGACGGGCCCGGCCTCGCCACCCACGGCAAGACCCGCCTGCATCGCGACGACCAGCCGGTCGGCGAGCGTGCCGGCGGCCGTTTCAAAGGCGGAAACCATGGAAGCTGGCACCTGGTCATTGGCCAGAAGATTGCCGCCGGCCGCGCAATCGGTTCCGGACGCGCTTGTCCAGATCCCGAGCGCCTTGGGGCCCGAATGGATCGCGCTTTGACCCTTTCCGTCGATCGCAAGAAGCTGCCGGTAGGCCGGAAAGCCATCGGCATCACGGGCGGCGGCAACGGCCTCTTCCGCGCTGGCGCCTTTCCTCATTTCGCCAAGCATGAGGGGGCCGAGCGCCGGGTTGGTGACATTCTGCGTCGAGACGGCGCCGACGCCGGCCTCGGCGAACATGCAGCGCGCGGCAACCGCCGGAGAGGACGAGGCGATGGCAACGCCGAACTGTCCGGTGTTGCGACAACGGGCGATGATTGAAAAGGTCATGTCCGGGCCTTTGCTGGTTCAGTCGGGGCTGGTTCAGTCGGGAATGACGGCGGTGCCGTCGATTTCGACGAGCCATTCCGGCCGCGCGAGGCAGGTCACGACCACGCCGGTCGAGACCGGATGAACGTCCTTGATATATTCGCCCATCGTGCGGTAGACGGCCTCACGGTGGCGCACATCGGTCAGATAGACGACGACCTTGCACAGATGCTCCATCGAGCCGCCGGCCTCCTCGATCAGCTGCCGGATATTCTGCATGACCTTGTGGGTCTGCTCGACCGGATCATGGCTTGCGATGTTTTCGGCGGTGTCGAGGTCCTGGGGGCACTGGCCGCGCAGAAACACGGTCCTGCCGCGCGCCACCACGGCCTGGCACAGGTCGTTGTCGAGCTTCTGCTCCGGATAGGTGTCCTTGGTGTTGAATTTGCGAATGCGCGTATGTGCCATGGGGCTCCCTTTTGCTTGGGCCGATATCGTGACCGATGCGGTATGCTGCGATGCGGCCTATTCCGCCGCTGACCGCAAGCCGTCCGACGGCGCTTGATAATCGCGGTATTTCTGCTGGATCAGAATGTGATCGGCAACATATTTCGCATCGTGCCAGACGCCCCAAATGAAACTCGATCCGCGCCCGGACAGCCAGGGCAGGCCGAGGAAATAGAGGCCGGGTTCGTCGGAGACGCCGCGCTGGTGCACGGGTCGGCCGTGCTCGTCGCATATGTCGAGTTTCAGCCAGCTGTAGTCGGAGCGGAATCCGGTGGCCCAGATGACCGTGGTGATTCCGGCTTCTTCGAGATCGAGGTTGGAAACGGGATTGGCGATGCAGTCGGGCGTCGGGCCGAAGACGCGCGCCTCGGGTTCTGCCGGAAGGTCGAGGCCGTTGCGCGCCACATAGGCGTCGGCCTCGTCGAGCAGCGACAGGTAGTAGGCATCGCCGCCGGCGATGTTGTCGGCAAGGTCGTGGGCGAAGCTGAGGACGCCGTTCTCGAAATCCTCGGTGCGCCCGACCAGGGTCATGCCGTTTTCCGCCAGCCTGCGGAAATCGATGGTCTCGCCGCCGCGCGCGCCGCTGACCGCGATGGTCACATGTTCCGTGCCGGGCGCCTGCGCCTGCAGGTTCCATTTGCCGAGAACGCCGAGCCACCAGACGAAATCCCGGCCGCGATAGGCGCGCGGCGGCCGGTCATGCGGGCCGACGGACAGGTAGACCTTGCGGCCGCTTCGGGCGAGTTCATCGGCGATCTGGACGCCGGACGATCCGGCGCCGACAACCAGGACGTTGCCGGCCGGCAATTGCGCGGGATTGCGGTAGTCGGACGAGTGCAGCTGGTTGATCGCCGCCGTGTCCGGGATGATCGGCGGTATGGCAGGTTGCTGAAACGGGCCGGTCGCCACGACCACGTTCAGGGCTTCGAAGTCGCCCTTGTCGGTCTTCACCAGAAAGCCGCGTTCGCGGTCCTTGCGTTCGACGGAAAGAACCTCGACCCCGCAGCGGACAGGCGCATTGATCTTCTCGGCATAGGCGACGAAATAGTCGGCAACGGCATCCTTGTGGATGAAGCTGTCGGGGTCGGCGCTCTCGAATTCGAGGTTCGGGAAACGGTCGTGCCAGGCCGGACCGTTTGCAACAAGCGAATCCCAGCGCGCCGTTCGCCAGCGTTCGGCAATCCGGCTCCGCTCAAGCACCACATGCTGCGTTCCGTTGTTGCTCAGATGCTCGCTCGCCGCGATCCCGGCCTGACCGGCGCCGACCACGACCGTGTCGAATCTTTCCAAAGCCATACGCACTTCACCCCATTTTCACGACGCGCGCGAACCGTCACCAGTTCTCTTTGTGCGCAGCAAAAGCCTAGGGGCATTGCCTGGCAAACAAAAATAGCAAATCCGATAGCGCTGATTAGGAGAGACCTAACCGGACGCAGATGGCGGTCTTTCGGTGATCCTGCGCATTCCTTTTTAAGGACGATGGGGACTTGGCGCCTCCGATGCGCAAGGCTCGGCGCATATGGGGGCGTCGGTTCGTATCCCTTCAAGGCCTTATTGCTGGCTTACGACCAGCCTCATGGAGCCCTCCCAGTCACGGGACGTTTCACTGCTGCCTAAGGAGACACATGGCATTGGGACCGGGTAGTCATGCGATAGCGCCTACCGGCGCTGCACCTGAGAGTGGTCGGCCGCGAGCCGCTTTATATTCGCTTGAACTGCGCCGGTCCGTTCATGATAAAGAGTTCGATCTCCAGCGCTTCGGCCTCGTCCGAACCGCCGGAAAACGTGGCGGCGGAGCGGGAGCCTGCGGGCGCGTTTTCGGTCTCGATATCGAACACCATCATCGCGCCGTCCCACGGCAACAGCGCAAAAGCTTCCGCTTCGGGCCCGGCAAGCAAGACGAGGCTGCCGGTCTCGTCCTCGCGCACCTCCACGGTCCCGAAATAGGGATGGCTGTAGCGGCCGATGCAATAGCTTGCGAGTGGCGGCGCAGCGGCCGCTTTCGGAAACGGCATTCCGGCGGTCTCGCCGAGCGGCGTGTAAAGTCCGGCAAACAGCGCCTCATAGCCCGAGAACCAGTCGCGGGTCACGCTGCCGGTCTGAACCATGTCGGTAAAGCTCGCGCCGATCGCTTCGACCGCGCCCACCGGGGCGGCGTTGGAGAGAACGATGATCCCGACATCGAGCGAGGGGATCAGCGCGAAATAGGTCGCAGATCCCAGAATGAACGCGCCGGAATGGCTGAGCACCACCCGGCCGCTCGGATCTGTGCCGACGCCGAAGCCATAGCCATAAAAGCCGGCGCGTTCATCCGGGCTGTGCGGCCTGCTGGAAAAGCTCTGCGGGCTGATCGCCGGCTGCAGGGCTTCCGGCCGGATGAGGTCGCCGCCATCGGCGAGCACCATTGTCATCCATTTGGCCATGTCTTCTATCGTCGAACTGATGCCGCCCGCCGGTGACTGGGCATCCGGCTCACGCTGGTAGAGCGCGGCAAAACCGTCTGCGGTTCTGGCATGGGGCGTCGCCCGGTTCTCCCGCGCCATGAAATCGTCAAAGCGGGCGCTTGTGTCGGTCATGCCGAGCGGCTCGAACACGGCTTCCTGCACGAGATCGCTCCACGCCATGCCGGAGGCCTCGGCAACCGCTTCAGCCGCCGCGGTCAGGCCGAAATTCGTATAGGCGTAACTGGTGCGGAAGGGGGAGAGCGGCTGAAGCCGCAGCCGTTCGAGAATTGTCTGGCGGTCGAAGCCGAGGTCTTCCAACTCATCGCCGGCATGGTCCGGCAGGCCGGAGCGATGGCTGTAAAGATCGCCGATCGTCAGCCTTTCGCTCACTGCTGGATCGGAGAGCGAGAACCACGGCAGCAGGTCCTGCATGCGGCTGTCCCAGGAGACCACGCCGCGGCTGACCTGGCGGGCGACAGCCGTCGCGCCAACGGACTTGGAGAGCGAGGCGAGCTGGAACACCGTATCGGGCGTGACGGGCAACGCCCCATCGGCGTCGCGCGTGCCGAACCCCTTGGCATAAACGGTCTCGCCGCCGTGAACCACGGCGACGGCAATGCCCGGCACGCCGCTCAGGGCCTTGATGTCTTCGACGATGCCATCAAGGGCGGCCACGGCTTTGTCGATCTGACCGGGCGGAACCGGGACGCCCGATGTGCGCGATGGCGGCAGCATCTCGGCAAAGGCGGGAAACGAGAGCAAGGCGATCGAGGCAGACGCCAGCGAAACCGTGGTCAGGAAATGGCGGCGCGAAGCTTTGAACCGTGACATGGAAAACCTCTTTTCGTTGCAATAGCCGGTGTGGCCGGAATATCTCGTTGTCGAATGCTGACGCGATCAAACCCGCATCAGAGCGGCAGCCCCAGCCTGAAGAAAACCCTGAGCCCCTCATCCTCGCCATTGTCGGGGCTGTACCACGGCACGGCCGCGATCAGCTGAAAGCTCATCTTTTCCGCCAGCATGCCGCTGACGCCGACGCCGACGGAGCCGAGCGCATCGCGCGCATAGTCGGCGCTCGCCTCTTCATTCCAGACGACGCCATAATCCGCGAACGTCGTCCAGGTCAGCCCCGGAAGCGCCGCCCAGCCGGTCTCGAAATCATGGCTGAGTTCAAGGGCGGCCGCCGCGCCGCTGGCGCCGGAAAGCGTGCCGCCATCAAACGCCCAGCCATAGGGATCGCCACCGAGCGAGAATTGCGCGGCCGCCGGCAGCGGCGTTGCGGAATACTGTCCGGCACTGCGCAACCGGATTGCGGTGTCGGCGCCAAGATCATGCGCAATGTCGAAGTTCACCCGCGCGAACCGGTAATCCTCCGGCACCTCGGGCAGGGCGGTTTCCTGTCCCAGCCCCTGGCCGAATTCCGCCGTTGTGAGGAAGGCGGTGTCTCCCTTCTGCCGGTCATAGGTCAGCGACATGGCCGCCCAACGCGTCTGTTCGCGGGCCGCCCGCGCGCCCATCACATCGACGCGATCATTGCGCAGATTGACCTCCAGCCTACCGAAAAGGCTCTGGTCGATCGTGCGGATAAAGGGATAGTCGAGCCGCGCCGTGCCGATCACGGACTCGATATGAATGTCGTCTGCCTTCAGGTCGCCGCCGGGCTTCTGGGTGATGTAGGAAAGGTCATATCCGGCGGACAGGCCGTTGTGGCCGATCGGGATATCCTGAGAGGCCTGCAGGAAGATCATCTCCTGCGGCATGTTGGGAACCGTCACGCCGACAAGGCTTGCGCTGTCGAAAAGCCCGAGCATATCGTTGACGGTGACATTGCCGGAAAGCTCCAGCGGCCCGACCTCATCGGTCCCGAGATTGTCGAGCCCGACGCCACCCGAGGCGCGGTCAAAGCCGATGTCGAGGCGCAATGTTCCGCCGCCCTTCGGGGTCTCCGGTCGTATCAGCGTGCCCTCGATGTCGAGCCCGCCAAGATCGCTCATCAGCAGCAGGATGCGCTCGGCTTCCTTGATCCGGATCGGCCGCATGGCGATGATCCGGTCGATATAGGGCGCAAGCCGTTCGCGGATGCCGGGAATGGAACTGTTCACTTCCAGCGTCTCGACATAGCTTTCATAGACGCGGAGCGTGATCTTTCCGGAGGAAAAATCCTGAACCGGCACGACGGTCATGGCGAGATAGCCCGCCCTCAGATACCGGGCGTCGATCTCCGCGGCGATCCGATAGAGATCGGCAAGCGTGATGACCTTGCCCGTCATCCCCTGCCAGAGATCGGAAAACGCCGTGCCGGGCAGTGTCACAGCGCCCTCGATCGACAGGGATTTCAGCGTGAAGCGGATCGCCTCTGCATCCTTTTCGGGGGTGCGCCGCCGCTGATCCTGAACCTTGATATCGACCGTGCCGATGCGCTGCGGCGGCGTGAACCGTTCGAGAATGGTCGTCTGGCCGGCAACCGTCTGTTCGATCCGCTCCGCGGTTTGCGCCAGCGCCGTGTCGGTCTGCGCAAAAAGGCATCCGATGGCGAGCGGTCCAAAGGCGAGAAACCCCCACCAGGAGGAAGCCGGGCGCGCGGGAGGTCCGGTTCTGCGCGATGTCTCCGCAGAACTCGCTACAGCCTTTTGCTCATCGAGCCGTGCGAGCAATTGCAGGCGCGTTATCGCCAGGAAACCGGGTTTCTCTGATAGGGCCGTTCGATGCATGGTTCCCCCCACGTGAATATTTGCACAAGGGACTCACTCTTGCATTCAGCCTGATGACGGCGGCGAGGTGCACCGGAACTGACGAGACCCTGTTTTGCCAATGCTTATCGATCAGGCGTCCAGCGTTTGGAATCCCCTGTTCAGGGGGGTATGGGCTGGCCCAGCCACAGCGCCATCAAAGACGCGCGACTGGAAACGCCGTATTTGCGGTAGATCCGCTTGACGTGATCATGGACGGTGTGCGGGCTTTGGCCATTGTTTTCGGCGATCTGTCGCTCCGACAGCCCTTGCAGCAGGTCGTGAAGCACCTTGCTCTCCATCGGCGTCAAGGCTTCGGAGGCGACCCCGATCCCTTCCGACAGCATCTGCAGACGATAGAACCAGCGGATGCCGCGCAGGGCGTGCGCCACGATCTTGCGATCGCGCTCCGAAAATCGCGACTGCGAGAGCGCGCGGTGAAAGCCGATCTGGATTTCGGCGTCGGCATTGATGGGAATGCCCACCCAGATCGAATCCAGCCGGTCCAGACCGCGATAGAAGGTCTTGTAGGAATAGCTTTCAAACCACTCGGGCGTCGCAAGCTCATCCAGCATGAACACCCGGAACTGTCCGGCAAGCGCGGCATTGCGGATCGTGGTGATGTCAGGTTCGCCCTTTTCCATCAGGGAGAAGGCTTCCTGGATGGTTCGTGCGGTTTCAGCGTCGGGATAAAGTGCCGACAGGCTGCGCGGGCGCCAGCCGAAAAGCGGATCGCGATGGATGTTGTCGACAAGCCTCACGGCGCCGATCCAGTCGGCCTGTCGCGCATCGATCATATCGCAGACGACCGAGAGCAGATGCACGCGCGCCTCCGGCATGCGGGACGCCTCGAAATCCGAAAGCTCGTCCCACAGCGCATAAATCCGTTCGGTATCGATCGTTTCGTCCAGCATCAGATCATGTGACTGTAGATCTCGGTCGTTTCGCCTTTTCCTATAACAATACTCGACGACATAATGAGCAAGAAAAGGGAACAGCCCGCGAATATTCTGACACATCCCAGCATCGAGCGGCATCAAATGTCAGCTTTTCAACAATATTATCTCTAAACCCGACAGTCGGGAAACGGCCGCCTTTCAGACAGTAGGCAGCGAAATGATTAATCCTCACCAATCATGTCAGGTGCCTGCAATCCGCCTTCGTGCTTGGCTGAACGTCTCCGCCAAACCCGCATTGCTTTCGTCGAGACCATCGACGCAGTATACGTTTAGAAACTGACGTCCGGCCAACAGCCTCTCGTCCGCCCTCGATGATTGAAATGGCCTCGACCTCGCTCAGCAGGAAATTAGCAACCGCGCCGATGCAGCTTTTCAGCGTGCTCATGTGGTTGTCGTAGTGGAACCGTTTGACCGTGGATTCCTTGATCGTCCGGTTCATTCGCTCGATTTGTCCGTTCGTCCAGGGATGTCTGGGCTTGGTCAGCCGGTGCTCGATACCGTGTCGCCAGCATGCCCGGTCGAAAGGATGGCCCCGGAACCGCGCGGTGGGGCCATTTCGGTTCTTCGGGATGTCGGCGAACTGGACGCCGTTGTCAGTCAGCACCGTGTGTACCTCATATGGTACAGCGGCAACCAAGGCTTCCAGAAAGTCTGCCGCTGTTTTGGTGCGCTCGACCAATTGAACGAAGGCGAACTCGGAGGTCGTGTCGATTGCTACATACAAGTAAAGCTTGCCTTCAGCGGTCTGCACCTCGGCCAGATCGATGTGAAAATAGCCGATTGCATAGGCCTTGAATTTCTTTTTCAGCGGTTTGTCGCCGTCCACATCCGGCAGTCTCGAAATCCGATGACGTTACAGGCATCGATGCAATGACGATCGTGTCAGATGCGGGATTGTCGGCTGGAGTGCATAACCAATCGCACAGATTTTCCCGCGATAGGAAGATCCGACAGGCGTCGATGATAACGACTGTGTATCCGCTCAGATCTTGTTCCACAGCTTGGACAACGGCTAGGCTCAGGACTCGTTAAAATC
>NZ_DEPM01000008.1:7303-21310 GCF_002358775.1 Martelella sp. UBA3392 | reverse complement strand
GGCCTGGAGCGATTCCGAGAAGCCATGGCTGAGGCCGCCGGGCGGTGCGTAGTCGAGCAGGCGCTTGTGGGTTTCCAGCGAAGCGACGCCGACATCGTCGGCAAAGGCGGGATTGCCGTCGTTATCGAGCAGGCTGCCGCCATTGGCGTTGAGGATCGACTGCCAGATGGTCGGCGTCAGCGGATCGCGCACGAAATAGGTGTCGATCGCCCAGGCATCGACCTTGCCGTCGCCATCGGTATCCTGAACCAGCTTCGGCGCATTCTCGAAAAATTGCGTCCAGGTGAGTTCCGGCGTCGGCTCGGGCACACCCGCCTTGTCGTAGAGCGAGCGATTGTAGAACATCAACAGCATGTTGGAGCGGACCGGAACGGCATACTGGACGCCCTCCCATTCGCCGGCGGCAAGCGGCGCGGCATTGAAATCGGCCCAGTCGTAATCCGCGTCGGTGATCGCGGCGATCTCGTCTCCCTTGAGATCCATCAGCGCGCCGATCGAGGCAAGCTGCGGCACCCACGGATCGTCGGCCAGCAGGATATCATATTCCGGATCGGGGCTGGTGGCATCGAGCATCATCTTGGCGAGCAGTTCCGTATAGGGAACGCCATCGATCCGGACCTCGACATTCGGGAACTTCTTGTTGAATTCCGGAACCAGAATGGTCTGCCAGGTATTGGCGAATGCCTCATTGGCCATGATCTTGATTTCGACCGGGTCGCCCGGCGACCCCAGGCCATCCTGCGCATGCGCCAACCCCAGCGGCATTGCCGCCAGCACCAGAGACGTGGCCATCCCCTTGAGCACGCGCCTCCTCGCGGCGCGCTGTCCTCTTCTCATGCCTTTCACGACTTACTCCTCCTCCGCGTTGCATGTTCTATATTCTATAGAATATTGAAATTACGTTCGTCAAGCGCCCGCGGAACGGGTTTTTCGCAATCGTTGAATGACCACGTCACGGCGGCACAGGCGCGCAATAAGGCCGAGGCAAACGCCCGGAACGGGCGTTTGCATTCAGAAATAAGTGTATAAGATCAATAAGGTAAGCGGCGGTGCCGGCCTATCGGTCCGACGTTTGCCGGCGCGGGTTCATCCACGGCTCGGCGTTTTCGGGCGCAAGCGGGTGGCGGCCGAGGATATGGTCGCTGGCCTTTTCGCCGACCATGATCGACGGTGCGTTGAGATTGCCATTGGTGATGCGGGGGAAGATCGAACTGTCGGCAACGCGCAGGCCTTCGACGCCGATGACCCGGCATTCGGGGTCGACCACCGCCATCGGGTCGCTGGCCGCACCCATCTTCGCCGTGCCGCAGGGATGGTAGGCGCTTTCGGCGTGTTCTCGGATGAAACCGTCGATCTCGTCGTCGCTCTGGACGTCGGCGCCTGGCTGGATTTCCTTGCCGCGATAGGGATCGAAGGCGGGTTGCGCGAAGATTTCGCGGGTCAGCCGCACGCAGCGGCGGAAATCGGCCCAGTCCTGCTCGTGGCTCATATAGTTGAACACGATCCTCGGGTCCTCGGCCGGATCGGCGCTTTTCAGCGTGATTTCGCCGCGCGAGGGCGAACGCATCGGGCCGACATGGGCCTGGAAGCCGTGCCCTTCCGCCGCCGCCTTGCCGTCATAACGCACCGCCATCGGCAGGAAATGATACTGGATATCCGGATAGTCGACGCCGGCCGCCGAGCGCAGGAAGGCGGCGCTTTCGAACTGGTTCGAGGCGCCGATGCCGTTCTTGAAAAACAGCCACTGCGCGCCCGCCAGCGCCTTGCCGAACAGGTTCCAGTGCTTGTAGAGCGTGATCGGCTGGGTGCTCGCCTGCTGGATATAGACTTCCAGATGGTCCTGCAGGTTCTTGCCGACGCCGGGACGGTCGGCGACCACCGCGATATCATGCTCGGCGAGTTCCGAAGCCGGGCCGATGCCGGACAGAAGCAGCAGTTTCGGCGTGTTGATCGAGGAGGCGGCCAGGATCACCTCGCGGCGCGCCCGGACGGTCTCGACTCTGCCGCCGCGCTCGATCTCCACGCCGGTGGCGCGGCCGTTCTCGATGATCACCCTGCGGGCGAAACAGCGGATCAGTTCGAGGTTGTCGCGCTTCAGCGCCGGTTTCAGATAGGCATTCGCCGCCGACCAGCGCCGCCCTTTCCAGACGGTCTGCTCCATCGGCCCGAAGCCTTCCTGCTTCTCCCCGTTATAATCATCGGTCAGTTCGAAACCGGCCTGCCGTCCCGCCTCGACGAAGGCGTGGAACAGCGGGTTCTTGCGCGGGCCGCGGGTGACATGCAGCGGGCCGGCATTGCCGCGCCAGGACGGATCGCCGCCGTGGCCGCTGTCATGCCAGTTCTCCATGCGCTTGAAATAGGGGAGCACATCCGCATAACCCCAGCCGGCAGCGCCGGTTTCCGCCCAGTGGTCGAAGTCCATCGCATGGCCGCGCACATAGACCATGCCGTTGATCGAGGACGAGCCGCCGATCACCTTGCCGCGCGGGGTGGCGAGCCGCCGGTTGCCGAGGTTGGGCTCCGGCTCGGAGCTAAAACCCCAGTCATAGCGCTTCATGTTCATCGGATAGGAAAGGGCTGCCGGCATCTGGATGAACGGCCCGATATCCGTGCCGCCATATTCCAGCACCAGCACCGAATATTTCCCGTCCTCCGACAGACGATAGGCCATGGCCGCGCCCGCGGAACCGGAACCCACGATGACAAAATCTGCTTCAGCCAATTTAGAACCTTTCATTGTCGCGGTGGGCGAGCGTTTCACAGCCAGACCGCTTTCAATCACCACCCTCCCCTTTATCTCCGCGTCATCCTCGGGCTTGACCCGAGGATCCATGCTGCCTCCGCCCGTATGAGTGGATCCTCGGGTCAAGCCCGAGGATGACGCCGAAGGAGAAGGCAAGCGTCTGTCACAAATGGCACAACGAGGAGAGCGGTGGCCGCCCTCAATACGGGCTATCCACCCCGCCCAGCGCCACATGCACCGTCTTCACCTGCGAATAGAACTCCATCGCGGCCCTGCCGTTCTCGCGGCCAAAGCCCGAATGCTTGACGCCGCCGAAGGGGATTTCGACGGGCGTCAGGTTATAGGTGTTGATCCAGCAGATCCCGGCGGCGAGCCTGCCCGCCACACGGTGCGCGCGGGAGATATCCTTCGTGAACAGGCCGGCGGCCAGGCCGAACTCCGTGCCGTTGGCGCGGTCGATCACCTCATCCTCGGTGTCGAAAGCGAGCACGCTCATCACCGGGCCGAAGATTTCTTCGCGCGCGATGGTCATGTCGTCGGTCACATCGGCAAAGACCGTGGGTTCGATATAGCTGCCGTTCGCAAAGGCATCGCCTGCCGGAACGCCGCCGCCGATGACGAGCCGCGCGCCTTCGGCCTTGCCCTTTTCGATATAGCTCATCACCTTTTCGCGCTGACCCTCGGAGATCAGCGGCCCAAGATGGGTTTCGGGATCAAGCGGATCGCCGAGGCGGATCGCCTGGGTGCGCTCGGCAAGGCGGGTCAGGAATTTCTCCAGGATCGATTTCTGCACGAACACCCTTGTGCCGTTGGAGCAGATCTGGCCGGTGGAATAGAAATTGCCGAGCATCGCGCCGCCGATCGCGTCTTCGATATCCGCATCCTCGAACACCACCAGCGGCGACTTGCCGCCGAGCTCCATCGTCACATGACGCATGCCGGAGGCGGCGGCGGCATAGACCTTGCCGCCGGTCGGCACCGAGCCGGTCAGTGAAACCTTGGCGGTATCCTTGTGCGTGGCAAGCGCCCCCCCGACATCGCCGAAGCCCTGCACCACGTTGAACAGTCCCTTCGGCGCGCCGGCCTCGATGAAGATCTCGGCGAGCTTCAGCGCGCAAAGCGGCGTCATTTCGGAGGGTTTGAAAACCATGGCATTGCCGCAGGCAAGCGCGGGCGCCGCCTTCCAGCAGGCGATCTGGGTCGGATAGTTCCACGCCCCGATGCCGACGCAGACGCCGAGCGGTTCGCGTACCGTATAGGCGAAGGCATCGCCAAGCGGCACGCTCTCGCCGGAAAGCGAGGCGGCCTGCGCGGAAAACCATTCGAGGCTGTCCGCCCCCGAACTGGCGTCGGCCACCAGCGTTTCCTGTATCGCCTTGCCGGTGTCGAGGGTTTCGAGTTCCGACAGCGCTTCATTGCGCTCGCGGATGATATCGGCGGCGCGGCGCAGCACCCGGGCGCGTTCGACCGGCAGCCACGACGCCCATTCGCGCTGCGCGCGGACGGCTGAGGCCATCGCCTTGTCGATGATCGCCGGCGTTGCGCTGTGGAGCGTGGCGATCACCTCGCCGGTCGCGGCATAGCGGCTTTCGAACGCCTTGCCGGCCGCGTCTTCCACATAGGCGCCGTCGATGAAATGGCTTGCTTTCGGCTGAGCCCGCATAACTTACTCCCCTCGCGGCCAGCGCTGGCTGGCTTCGAGTATGTTGAGATCCATGTGATTGCGCATGAAGCGCTCGGAGGCATCCTTGAACGGCTGGAAATCCCAGGGACGATACTGCCCGGCCCTGAGCGCCTCGTAGACGACATGCCGGCGCGCCTGGCTTTCGCGCACCTCGTCGTCATAGGCCTTCATGTCCCAGAACTGCCGCACCTTCGCGGCGAAATCCGCCGCCGTTTCGGCATGGGCTGGATCATCGGCGAGGTTTTTCAGCTCATGCGGATCGGCTTCCAGGTCGAAGAGTTGGGGCGGGTCGAGCTCGCAGTGGTTATATTTGAACCGGCCCTCGCGGATCGAAACCAGCGGGGCTTGCGAGGCTTCGGCGGCATATTCCATCCTGACCGGCAGTTTGCGTTCGGCCCCGGCGGCGATCGGCAGCAGGCTTTCGCCATCGACCCAGGGCTCGATCTCGCCCAGATCAACGCCGGCGATATCGGCAAGCGTCGGCGTGATGTCGATCGAGGAGGCCGGCGTCTTGACGAGGCCGGGTGCCACGCCGGGGGCCGCGATCATCAGCGGCACGCGGGCAGAGCCCTCATAGAAGCTCATCTTGTACCAGAGCCCGCGCTCGCCCAGCATGTCGCCATGGTCGGAGACGAACACGATCGCGGTATCCTCGCCGAAACCGACGCTGTCGAGCGCTTCGAGAATTTCGCCGATCTTGTCATCGATATAGGAGACATTGGCGAAATAGGCGCGCCGCGCATTGCGGATATCCTGCTTGTCGATCGTGGCCGTGTGCCAGTCATTGGCGTCCAGAATCCGCTTCGAATGACCGTCCTGCGCGTCGTAATCGAGCGTGCCGATCTCGGGGTCGAGATGGTCGCAATCCTCGTAGAGGTCCCAGTATTTCCTGCGCGCCACATAGGGGTCGTGGGGATGGGTGAAGGACACGGTCAGCATGAACGGCCGGTCTTCCTTGCGGCGGCCGAGATCATAGATCTTGCGTACCGCCTCATAGGCGACCTCGTCATCATATTCGAGCTGGTTGGTGATCTCGCCAATGCCGGCGCCCGTGACCGAGCCCATATTGTGATACCACCAGTCGATCCGCTCGCCGGGCTTGCGGTAATCCGGCGTCCAGCCGTAATCGGCGGGGTAGACATCGGTGGTCAGCCGCTCCTCGAAGCCGTGCATCTGGTCCGGACCGACGAAATGCATCTTGCCGGAAAGCGAAGTCTGATAGCCCGCGCGGCGCAAATGATGGGCATAGGTCGGGATATCGGGCGCAAACTCGGCGGCATTGTCATAGACGCGGGTGCGGCGGGGAAGCTGGCCGGCCATGAACGAGGCCCGCGCGGGCGCGCAGAGCGGCGAGCCGGTATAGGCGTTCTGGAACCGCGCCGAGCGGGCCGCGAGCTTCTTCAGGTTGGGGGTATGCAGAAAATCGGCCGGGCCGTCGGGAAACAGCGTGCCGGCAAGTTGGTCGACCATCAAAACGAGAATGTTCGGTCGCGCACTCATGAGGACATCTCCTTGGCGAGTGTGAGTTCGAGATATTCCAGCGTCATGGCGACGGCATCGCTCCGGCTCATGCCGAAATCCTTCAGCGCGGCGCGCAGGTAAAAGCCGTCGATCAGCGAGCCGAGCCCGGTGGCGATCCGCCGGGCGGCTTCGAGGGGCACAAGCTGGCGCAAGGCATAGACCAGGTTGGAGCGCAGCCGCGCTTCGTAGATCGCCAGGAGCCGGCTGGCATCGCCCTTGCGCTGGGCCTGGACGTAAAAGGCGAGCCATGCAGCCACAACCGCCGGGTCGAACTGGTCCGGCCCGAACGAGGCCTCGATGATCGCATCGAGCCGCTCTCTGGGCGTCGTCGCATCCTTGTAGCGGGCCTTGACCGAGCTGCCGAACTCGTCAAGGATACGGCGCATGGCCGCAAACAGGATCTTTTCTTTGGAGCCGAAATAGTGATGCGCGAGCGCAGGCGAAACGCCCGCCCGCTTGGCGATCTTGGCGACCGTAACCTCGACCATGCCGACCTCGCCGACTTCGGTGATGGCCGCACGTACAAGCGCTTCGCGACGTATGGCTTCCATTCCGATTTTAGGCATTGGCTTGACCCGCTGAAAAAATGCTCACTGGCGCTGTGTGGCGAATTTCTGGGCAACCCGCCGTTTACACGACTTAACATATGTTATATTGATTGACCGATCAATCAAGGAAACCGCCAGTTTATTTTGACACGCCGATCAATCCGCCACGGCCTTCGACAAACGAACCGAAAGGAAACGCTGACATGTCTTATAACTTGAAACTGACCCTCGCCGCGCTTGCCGCCGCGACCGCCCTTTCCGCCGGTGCCGCCAAGGCGCAGGAACCGACCGCCTGCGATAGCGTCAGCTTCTCCGATGTCGGCTGGACCGATATCACCACCACCACGGCAACCGCCAAGCACCTGCTGGAAGGCCTCGGCTACAAGGTTGACGTCAAGGTCCTGTCCGTTCCGGTCACCTTCGCCTCGCTGAAGAGCGACGATGTCGATGTCTTCCTCGGCAACTGGATGCCGGCCCAGTCCGGCGCGATCACGCCCTATATCGATGAAGGCGAGATCGACGTTGTCGCCACCAATCTCGAGGGCACGAAATACACGCTCGCGGTGCCGACCTACACCTATGACAAGGGTCTGAAGACCTATGGCGACATCGCCAAGTTCGGCGACGAGCTGGACCACAAGATCTACGGCATCGAGCCCGGTAATGAAGGCAACGCCTATCTGGTTTCGTTGATCGAGGCGAACAAGGATGGTCTCGGCGACTTCGAGGTTGTGGAAAGCTCCGAGCAGGGCATGCTCGCCATGGTCGGCCGCAAATACCGCCAGGAACAGCCGATCGTCTTCCTCGGTTGGGAACCGCATCCTATGAACGCCAGCTATTCGCTGAAATACCTCACCGGCGGTGAGGATTTCTTCGGCGGCGAAGGCATCGTGCGCACCGTCACCCGCAAGGGCTATGCGGAGGAATGCCCGAATGTCGCCAAGCTGCTTGAAAACCTGAAGTTCACCCTGCCGATGGAAAACGAAGTCATGGGCAAGATCCTGAACGACGGCGAAAACGAGGCGGATGCGACGGCCGAATGGATCAAGGCCAATCCGGATGCCCTTGACGCCTGGCTTGCGGGCGTGACCACCACCTCCGGTGAACCGGGGCTGCCGGCGGTCAAGAAATCGCTCGGTCTCTAGAATACTTCAAGCCCGGCAAGCCAACGCTTTCCGGGCTTTCCTTTTTCGATGATGATAGATTTTCAGCCGCGCATTTCGCGGCGCGGGCCTAAGGCAAAATGCCGGGGCCGGATCGCTCTGCGCCGCCTGCGGCCGCAACACGGTCCGACACGCTGAATTCGGGGAACAAAGGAGCAGTCTCTTGCACTGGCTGACGGATTACAAAATCCCGCTGGGACGATGGGCCCAGGATATTTTCGACTGGCTGCAAATGCATGGCGGCTGGTTTTTCGACGGTCTGGCCGAGGTCATGGGCTGGCTGATCGACCAGTTGCTGTGGATCCTGCAGGCGCCGGGGCCGATCGTGATCGCTGTGATCGTGACCGCGGCCTCCTACTGGCTGCAGCGCAACTGGAAGGTCTCGCTGTTCGTCTTTCTCGGCTTCCTGTTCATCGTCAACCAGGGCTATTGGGAGGAAACCACCGAAAGCCTGGCGCTGGTGATCTCCTCCTGCATCATCTGCATGGCGATCGGCGTTCCGATCGGCATTTACGCGGCCCACCGGCCCCGCCTCTATCAGGTCCTGCAGCCAATCCTCGACCTGATGCAGACGCTGCCGACCTTCGTCTACCTGATCCCGGCGATTGTGTTCTTCGGCATCGGCATGGTGCCGGGCTTGCTGGCCACCGTCATCTTCGTCGTTCCCGCCTCAATCAGGCTCACCTATCTTGGCGTTTCCACCGTGCCCAAGCCATTGCTCGAGGCGGCCGATGCCTTCGGCGGCACCGGCTGGCAGAAGCTGACCAAGGTCGAACTCCACTACGCCCTGCCGCAGATCATGGCCGGGCTCAACCAGACCATCATGCTGTCGCTGTCGATGGTGGTGGTGGCAGCCCTGGTCGGCGCCGACGGGCTCGGCGTGCCGGTGGTGCGCGCACTTAACCAGGTCAATCCGGCGCTCGGGTTCGAAAGCGGCTTCGTCATCGTCGTTGTCGCCATCATTCTTGACCGCGTTCTCAAGATCGAGAGGAAAAGGTAATGGCTGATTCCGTTGTTTTCGAGGATGTGAACATCGTGTTCGGCGACCGGCCGCAATCAGCCCTGCCGATGATGGACGAGGGCAAGAGCCGCGCCGAGGTGCAGGAGGAAACCGGCCAGGTGCTCGGCGTCCACAACTGCTCGCTGGCCGTGGGCGAGGGCGAGCTTCTGGTGCTGATGGGCCTGTCCGGCTCCGGCAAATCGACGCTGCTTCGCGCCGTCAATCGGCTGAACCCGGTCTGCCGGGGACGTGTTCTGGTCAATGACGGCAACGGCATGACCGACGTGACGGCGGCGGATGCCAAGACGCTCAGAAACATCCGCCTGTCGCGCGTTTCCATGGTGTTCCAGCAATTCGGCCTTCTGCCGTGGCGGACCGTCGTAGAGAACGTCGCGCTCGGTCTGGAATTCGCCGGCATGAGCCAGAAGGAGCGGCTCGAGAAGGCAAGGGCCCAGCTCGACCTGGTCGGCCTCAAGGACTGGGGCGACAAGCTTGTCGGCGAATTGTCGGGCGGCATGCAGCAGCGCGTCGGCCTTGCCCGCGCCTTTGCCACCGAGGCGCCGATCCTTTTGATGGACGAGCCGTTCTCCGCGCTCGACCCGCTGATCCGCACGCGGCTTCAGGACGAGCTGATCGAGCTGCAGAGAAATCTGAAGCGCACCATCATCTTCGTCAGTCACGACCTCGACGAGGCCTTCAAGATCGGCGACCGGATCGCGATCATGGAAGGCGGCCGGATCGTCCAGTGCGGTACGCCGTCGGAAATCGTGCGCAAGCCGGCCGACGCCTATGTCGCCGACTTCGTCGCCAATGTTAACCCGCTGGGCGTATTGCGCGCGCAGGACGTGATGAGCGAGGACGAGGCGCTTGCCGATTCGCCCACCGTCGAGCCCGAAACCAAGCTTGCGGCAATGATGGATGCGCTCGGCGATGGCAAGGTGCTGCGCGTGGTGGACAAGAGCGGCAACACGATCGGCAGCATTCGCCCCTCCGACGTGGTCACCGCGCTCAATCCGGAAAGCAATCAGGAATCGGCGTGACGCCTTCCTCGCCTTGCGTTTCCCGGTCTTGCGCCGGGAGCGCGGTTGCGTCAGCGCGGCAGCAGGAAGAACTCCAGCACGCCGGTGCGGATCGCCCGGCGGCGAACCTTGCTCTTGAACGGCAGCGAGATGACATTGCCGATCAGGCGACAGATCTTGTAGGGCTTGTAGAATTTCTCGATCTTCTCGCGCTCCGGATCTTCCGCCGGAACGGGCGTGCTGGCGTCGACATGCTTGCGGTAAAGTCCGATCCACTCATTATGGGTGTAGCAGGTCATGAACGAGTTCGGATGCACCTTCATCACGAAGGTCGGCTTTGAGGGCATCAGGTCGAACTGGTCGAAGGTGAGGAAGATAAAATTCGAGGCGAAATATTTCTCGGTTTCGAGGATCGCCTGCGGATTGGCGTCCTTGTAATAGCCGCAAGGCACATGCCTTCCGTCCCGGCGCAGCGCGTTGACGAAAATGTGCTGCTCGGGCGTGTAGCGGTTGTAGCGCTGCCCGCCCGTGTCCCAGTTCGCCTCCTCCTCCGTCATCAGCGGCACGTCGAACATCTTGCGGATGTCGTCGGTGTAGCCGAAGAAGGCGAGGTCCGAGGGGTGGAACGGAAAGCTTACCCGCGAGCGCGGATTGCGCGAGAAATAACAGGCCGCCAGCAGCTTGTGCGAAAACACCTGATAGGCATCGACGCTGTCCGGATAGGCATCGAAAAAGCGCAGGAATCCGTCGCCGGTCAGCCTGAAATCGGTGCGCATGCGAAAGCAGAAGCGGGTATCGACCTTTTCCAGCCCGGCGCGGGTGCCGACGATCTGGCGGTTGACATTGTTGGGCTTTTCGCCGGCTCGCGGGGAATAATAGAAAAAGCCCGGATCCTCGCACAGCACCACTTCATCACAGTCGAGACCCGATGTATCGGTCCCGACCCAGGTCGACAGAATGATCCTGGAGGAGGGAAAAAAGCGTCTGACCGCAGCGAAACTGCCGCGCAGAAAAGACTTGTCCACCACGCCCTGGAACAGAAATGTGATTTCGTCTTTGTCCATCTTCTCACACCCTACGATCAGCGTGCCCCAGCTTGATAACCCCATACACTACACGTAACCCAAACGGATGTAGAGCTACTAAATATAACGCAGTCACGGAACATCCCGAGGACTATATCCAAGCAGACTGCCGGACTTTCATTCCCGCTACACTTCACGCCTGCCCGGCAATTCCCATATACTTGTCATTCCGGGCGCCCGGAAGCTTCACCACCACGTTCACGCTGTCATTCTCAAGACACTCGAAATCGGTCGCCTCTCCCGGCTCCATCACGATGATGTCGCCGGCGCCATACTCGACCCCGTTCATCCGGATCCGACCCTGCACCACGACGGTGTATTCGGTCGCGACCTTGTGAAAATGCCGGGCCTCGCTGTCGCCGCGATCATAACGCTTGACCGCGACCTCCACATCCTCGGTCTTTGCAAGGCTGGGGTCGAAATTGCCGATGAACCAGCCCTTCACCATGTCGTCCAGACGCGCGGTCTTCAATGGAGCAGCCCCTCCTTGTGGTCGTTGAGCTGGGAGATGTACTGCGCAAGCTGCATCTCCGTCTTCAACGGGTGGAAACTGTCATTGCCGATGAATTCGATGCCGACCTTGGCGTGACGCAGGATCATCTCGTTGATGGTCTGGCTGATGTAGAAGGCGTTATTGATCTTGCGATCCTTGCGCACGACATTGAGGGCCGCGCGCACGAAATCCTTGCCGCTGCGGAAATAATAGAAGCTCACCAGCGCATGTTTGCTGATCGGCCGCTTCTCGGCGACCTCGCAGACGTCGCCGTCCTGATCGAGAAGGGCGAAGGAATAACGCGGGTGCACCGAGCGGAACGCCAGCACACCGGCATCGCAATCACGCGCGCGGAAGGCTTTGACGATGCCGTCGAGATCGGCCTCGACCAGTTCGTCGGCGGCGACCAGAACGATCTCCTCGTTTTCGTCGATATGTTCGGCCGCCAGAAGCGCGGTGCAGACCGATCCCGCCGTCGGGCCAGCGACCTCCACGCAGAGACCATTATCGGTGGTCTGGCGGATGACGTCATCGACATTGAACTTGCGGATATCGGCGGCTCTGACGCAGAAGATGATCTCGCGCGGGGAAAGCTTCTGGAGGCCGGCGATCTGCCGCTCCAGAACCAGCTCCTCGTTGAATTCCGTCATGTAGAGCGGATAGAGCTCGCTCTTGATGTCGAGGTTCTCACCGCCCATCAGCACAACGATTTTCATGCCGCCGACCCCACTGACTTGGCTGCCTGATCGATCTCGGCGATCCGCGCCTTGATCCCGGCATAATTGACTTCGTCCACTTCTTTCACGACCATCACATGCGCGCCGGAGGCGGTCGCGGCCTTGATGCCGTTGGGATTATCCTCGACGATCAGGCATTCCTTGGGGGAAAGTCCCATCCGCTCGATCGCCTTCAGGTAGATTTCCGGGTCCGGCTTGCTCTTGGTGACGTCCTGATTGGACAGCTTGAAATCGAGATAGGGCGCAAGGCTCGCCTTTTCCATCATCAGCATCACGGTATCGCGGGTGGAATTGGAGGCGACGGCGAGGTGATAGCCTTCCATCCGCAGACGCGACAGCGCGTATTCGTGGTCGAAGCGCGGCCGGCAGCGCTCATAGATGATCTCCATCGTGTAGCGCTGCTTCATTTCGTTGATGAAGCTGTGCAGATAGGGCGGCAGCTTCTTCTCCACGCTCAGGCGCTGCAGTTTGGTGCGCGTCGGCAGGCCGTCATAGACGGTGCGGTGCTCGTGGCGCTCGATGGTGAAGCCGAACAGGCCGAGCGCCCGGTTGAGCGCGTCATAGTGCCATTCCTTGGCCTCGATCAGCACGCCGTCCATATCGAAAATGACTGCCTTGATCGCCATCTTCACTCTCCCGAAAAATAGTCGCGCGCCGCCTCGGGCGCGTCGGTGCACAAATAGAGCCGGCTGCTATCGATGCATTTGGCCGATTTTATGATCGACCATTGCAGCGCGGTATCGCGCCGGTGCAGGTCGCTCGACACCACACAGACCCGCTTTCCCTGGCCAATCAACCCCTCGATGAGGCCCGGCCCGAACCAGTCGGAGCGAAAGCAATCGAGCCAGACCCCGTCGCATTCCTCCAGCAACGGCGCATTGGGCTGAAGATCGCTCAAACCTGTGAAGGCGGTCAACCCGTCAGCCACCTGTCGCACCAGATCGGGCAGCGACATGTCGAACACGAAATAATTGGTGTGACCATGGGCCGCCAGTATTTCCTTGACCTTGCCGCTCAACCCGTCCGCCTTGATGTTCAACGCCAGCATCAGATTGCGGCCGGCCATGACATCCAGAACGTCCGAAAGCCGCGGCTCGTTCCCTGTCGGCATGTCATGGGCGATGACAATCTCGCCGGCATGGTCGCGCAAATCCGTTTCGGTGCCGAAGCCGCGATCGAAGGAGCGGGCGAAGGCCGTCATGGCGTTCTTTTCCGCGGCGCTCTCCCAAAGCCCCCTGTGCGACAGAACTTCCATCAGCGCACCTTTTCCGAAACCGGGTGGGCCAGAAACAAATCGAGGTCTGCGGGAATGCCGAGGCCATACATGCCGTCGGCCTCGTTACCGATCGAATAATGACCGATCCTGCGGCTCTGCCGGATCAGGTAATTATAGGCCGGACAGATGTAGAACTCGCCATTGACGCGTTCGTCCGCGGCGATCATCGCCTTCGTCGCCGCCACCAGATCGCGTCCGGTCTTGAAATTATAGACGCCGACGGTGGCGTCGTTCGAAATCACGCGCTTTTCGGCGGTTTCGACCACCTGCCCGTTGTCCTCGCGCACAAACGACCATTTCGGGTCGTCCGCCTTCATCGTCATGATCATCCCGTCATAACCGCCGTCCTCCATGAAGCGGAGGTAGTCGTTGATGTCGATGTCGATATACTGGTCCGAATTGGCGGTCATCACCGGATCATCATTGTCGATCATATGTTCGGCAAGCATGACCGTCGAGGCTTGGCCTTCGGTGATATGATCAATGCCGATGATCTCGACGTTTCCGGCAAGCGCTTTCAGCTTTTCCTCAAGCCCGTAATCGCGGATATGGCTGGACTGGCAGATGAAGATGAAGCGGTGATCGACGGCCGGCGTCAGATTTTCGACGACCACCTGGATCATCGGCTTGCCATGCACCGGAATAAGCGGCTTCGGGTCGCTATAGCCCGCATCGGCGAAACGGCTGCCGCGACCGGCCATCGGTATCACAATATTCAGCACTCAATCATCCCTGCCG
>NZ_DEPM01000008.1:0-6965 GCF_002358775.1 Martelella sp. UBA3392 | reverse complement strand
TGCTCCTGCCGTCACAAAAGCACGTTCCCGATCATAACAGATCATCGCAACCCATGTTCTCAACAAAGCTTACCCGTAGTCGCACAATATGAACAGTGATTGCGTTACCGCGAGGTCTTATGGCCCGAGAACATGGCTTCCCCAGGCTTTAGGTAGTCCATGCGAAAGGCGCGGGCAACCATGCATGGCCCGTTCGCCCGATTATCCCAAACTATACCAAATTTCCGGGCACGGATTGACGTGGCGCAACCGATGGCATAGAAATCGGAAAAATTGGAACGTGCCAAATCGGGAGGAACAACGAATGCGGTGGGGACTGATCGGCGCCAGCACGATCGCGGCGGAGTATATGATCGGCGCGATCAGAGCGCATGAAGGCAACAGCGTGGACGCCGTGCTCTCGTCCAGCCGCGCGCGCGCCGAAGCTTATGCCGCCGCCCATGACATCCCCAACGCCGACACGGAGCTTTCCGTCCTTCTGGCGCGTCCGGAGATCGATGCGGTCTATATCTCGACCACCAACGAAAAACATCGCGACCAGGCGCTGGCAGCCATTGCCGCCGGCAAACATGTTCTGTGCGAAAAGCCGCTGGCGATGAGCGTCGCGGACGCAAGGACGATGGTGGAAGCCGCGCGCGAGGCCGGTCTCGTGTTTGCCACCAACCACCATTTGCGCTGCGCCGGCGCCCATCGCGCCGCCAAGGCGCTGGTCACAGAGGGCCGGATCGGCAAAGTGCTGTCGATGCGGGTCTTCCATGCCGTCATGCTGCCGGAGCACCTGCGCGGCTGGCGCATCGACAATCCGGCGGCCGGCGGCGGCGTGATCCCCGATATCACGGTGCATGACGCCGATACCGTGCGCTTCTATCTCGATGAAGACCCGCAACGGGTCGTGGCCCAGGCCGTCAGCTCCGGTCTAGGGCAGGGCGTCGAGGACAGCGTGATGTCGGTCTGGACCATGCCGTCCGGCATCATGGTTCAGAGCCATGAAAGCTTCACGCATCCTTTCGCTGGCTCCGGGCTGGAAATCCACGGCACCGAAGGTTCGATCTTCGCCCGCAACGTCATGACCCAGCGGCCGACCGGAACCGTCACGCTGGTGACGGATGAGGGCGAAAGCAATGTGCCCTACGAAAGCGATGGCCTCTACGAATACGCGATCGCGGCGTTCAACCGCGCCGTTGCCGGCGAAGGCCGTCCGGCCGCGGACGGGATCGACGGCGTGAAGTCGCTCGCCGTCGCCGTGGCCGTGCGCCAGTCGGCGCTGGAAGGCCGCGCCGTCGACGTCAATTACGAAGGATATTGAGCATGCCGGGCAAGATCGTCACCGCCGAGGCCGCCGTCAGCCACATCGCCGACAATGCCGTCGTCTCGGTCTCCTCGTCCTCCGGCCTCGGCTGCCCAGACAAGGTGCTGGAAGCGCTCGGCGCGCGTTTTTCGGCGACCGGCCATCCGCGAAAACTCACCACCATCCACCCGATTGCCGCCGGCGACATGTACGGCATCAAGGGCATCGACCATATCGCGCAGGACGGGCTTCTCGACACCGTGATCGCCGGCTCCTATCCGAGCGGCGCTTCGTCGCTGCCGATGCCCGAAATCTGGAAGATGATCGTCGAAAACCGGATCGCCGCCTATAACGTGCCCTCCGGCATCCTGTTCGACATGCAGCGCGATGTGGCGGCAAAACGCCCCGGCGTGCTGACCAAGGTCGGCCTCGACACCTTCGTCGATCCCAAGCGGCAGGGCTGCGCCATGAATGACAGGGCAGGGGAGAGCCCGATCGTCGCCCGCGTCGACTTTGCCGGCGACACTTGGCTGCACTTTAAAAATTTCGCCCCCGACGTGACCATCCTGCGCGCCACCACGGCCGATGAACACGGCAATCTCACCTATGAGCATGAGGGCGCCTATCTCGGCGGGCTCGACCAGGCGATCGCGGCGCGCAACAATCGCGGCATCGTGATCGCCCAGGTCAAGCGCGTGACGGCGGCCGGCACGCTGCGCCCGCATGACGTGCGGGTCCCGGGTCACCTCATCGATTTCATTGTGGTCGACCCCGGCCAGTACCAGACGACCGAAACCTTCTACGATCCGGCGATCTCCGGCGAGATCATCCATCCGCTGGAGGATTTCGAACTCGCCGAGCACGGCGTTGAGAAGGTGATCGCGCGCCGCGCCGCGATGGAACTCGGCGCGGGCGAGACCGCCAATCTCGGCTTCGGCATCTGCGCGCTGGTGCCGCGCATCCTGCTTGAGGAAGGCCATGCCGGCAAGGTGACCTGGGCGATCGAGCAGGGGGCTGTCGGCGGCGTGCCGCTGACCGGCTTCGCCTTCGGCTGCGCCTCCAATGCCGACGCCTTCATGCCCTCGCCCAACCAGTTCACCTATTTCCAGGGCGGCGGCTTCGATGTTTCCTTCCTGTCCTTCCTCGAGGTCGACCGCGAGGGCAATGTCAACGTCTCCAAGCTCGGCAAGAAACCGTATCTGACCGCCGGTTGCGGCGGTTTCGTCGATATCACCGCCAACGCCCGCAAAATCGTTTTTGCTGGGCTTTTCGAAGCCGCGGCGACGCTTGTCCTCTCCGCCGACGGCCTGAAAGTCGAAAAGCCCGGCAAATTCTCCAAGATGGTCGATGAGGTCGAGCACGTCACTTTCTCCGGCCGCCGCGCCCGCGAAACCGGACAGGACGTGCTCTATGTCACCGAACGCTGCGTGATGCGGATCACCGATGACGGTCTTGTCACCACCGAAATCATGCCAGGCATCGATCCAGAACGCGACATTGTCGCAGCCTCCGGCGGCCGGGTGCGGGTTGCGGAGAACGCAAAGATGATGCCGCTGTCGCTGCTTTCGGAGAAGCCGATGGGGCTGGTGCTGTGAGCGCCATGGCAAAAAATGGCGTAAAGCCGTCCCCGGCCGCCCTCCATTTTTATTTTAAACCTAAACTATTATGGCCAATCACTCCGGAACGCGGCATAGTCGCGTCTGTCAATAACATTGCCCGTTGCGGCGCCGGCGCGGTTTGCGCGCCGCCCCTGCAACTGGCCACAGGCCCGGAGTATACAATATGAGCGCCCTTCATCTCATCCGCCACGACGCCATTGCCGAACTCAGGCTCGACAATCCGTCAAAGCTCAACGCCTTCACGCCGGACATGCTGGCCGCGCTCGACGCCCATCTCGACGTCATCGACGCCGACACCGAAATCCGCTTCGTGATCCTCACTGCCGAGGGTGACCGCGCGTTCTGCGCAGGCGCGGACATTCAGGCCTGGGGCGATCTGCCGCCGGGCGAATTCGCTCGCCACTGGGTGCGCGACGGCCATCGTCGGTTCGACCGGCTGGCGCGGCTGTCGAAGCCGACGATTGCCGCACTTTCCGGCCATACGCTGGGCGGCGGGCTGGAACTCGCGGCGGCCTGCGATATCCGGGTCATGACCCCCAATGCCACGATCGCGATGCCCGAGCCGAAGATCGGGATGGTGCCGGGATGGTCCGGCACGCAGCGTGTGGCGCGACTGCTGCCGGAGCCGGTGATCAAGGAAATGGCGCTGTTCGGACGCAGGCTCGATGCGACACGCGCGGTTGCGCTCGGCTTCGCCGCCGAAATCGCCGAAGACGCGCGCGCCGCCGCCTTCGATATCGCCGATGGCGCGCTCGCCACCTCCGCCTACGCCACCGAAATCGCCAAATACATGCTCCATGCCGGCTTCGGCGAGGACAGAGCCGCCATGATCGAGACGCTCGGCAGCGGCATGATCGCCGCCTCCGCCGACAAGGCCGAGGGCGTCGCCGCCTTCCGCGACAAACGCAAACCCGCATTCAAGGGCAGATAGGCATGACCGATCTTACCATTATCCCCGCTGTCAAAAGCCTCGACGAGCCCGTCTTCGAGGCCAGACACCTGATCAACGGCACGTGGCAGACCTCTGCCGATGGCGCAAGTTTCGAGCGTCAGTCGCCGGCCCATCTCGTGACTGTCACCCATGCGGCAAAGGGCGGCGTTGCCGAGACCGAGGCCGCGATCGCCAGCGCCCGAACCGCCTTCGACGACGGCCGCTGGTCGCGCCTTTCCGGCAAGTCCCGGGCCACGGTTCTCCTGAAGGTCGCCGACCTGATCGAACGGGACCTCTACAAGATCGCGATGCGCGACACGCTGGAAAGCGGCAAGCCGATCGCCCAGGCGCGTGACGAGATCGCGGGCGCGGCCGATCTCTGGCGCCATGCCGCAGCCCTTGCCCGCACGCTTTCCGGCGACAGCCACAACACGCTTGGCGACGACATGCTGGGCGTGGTGCTGAAGGAGCCGGTCGGCGTCGCCGCGCTGATCACGCCATGGAACTTCCCGTTCCTGATCGTGTCGCAGAAGCTGCCCTATGCACTTGCCGCCGGCTGCACCGCCGTGATCAAACCCTCCGAGATGACGCCGTCCTCAACCGTCATTCTCGGCGAACTGCTGATCGAGGCCGGCATTCCCGATGGCGTCGTCAATATCGTTCTGGGCTATGGCGATCCGGTCGGCACGACCATGTGCGAGAGCGAGCACGTGGACATGGTCTCGTTCACCGGCTCCACAGGCGTCGGCAAGGCGATCGTGCGCGCCAGCGCCGGCACGCTGAAAAAGGTCTCGCTCGAACTTGGCGGCAAGAACCCGCAGGTCGTGTTTCCCGATTGCGATCTCGATGACGCCGCCGACGCGATCGTTTTCGGCGTCTATTTCAACGCCGGCGAATGCTGCAATTCCGGCTCGCGCATCATCGTCCACGAGGATGTCGCCGAGGCGCTGACCGAGAAGGTGGTCGCGCTTTCGAGGAAGGTCGCCTTCGGCGATCCGCTCGACCCTAAGACTAAAGTAGGGGCTATCATTTCCGAGGCGCATTTTGCAAAGATCGACAGCTATGTGGAGGCCGCGCGCGAGGCCGGAGCCGAGATACCGCTCGGCGGCGGAGCGCTTGAAATCCCGGGGTTGTCAGGTCGTTTCTATACGCCTACAGTCGTGACAAATATCAGTTCAGGCATGGCGATCGCACGGGAGGAGGTCTTCGGACCGGTGCTGTCGGTCCTGACCTTTAAATCGATTGAGGAGGCAATCGAACTGGCCAATGACGCGAGCTACGGGCTGTCGGCCGGCGTCTGGAGCAGGGATGTTTCGACCTGCCTCGCCTTCGCCCGCCGCGTTCAGGCCGGCACCGTGTGGACCAATACCTGGATGGATGGATATTCCGAGTTGCCGTTCGGCGGCGTCAAGCAATCGGGCCTCGGCCGCGAGCTGGGTCGCTACGGGCTTGAGGAATACCTGGAGGTGAAAACCGTGACGATGCGCATCGGTCGCTCGCGCGCGCCCTGGGTGGAATGAACTGTTCCCTTCCAAGGGGAACATGAGGAGGAAATGCCTGCCGGGCCCCGTGGAGCAATGCTCCCCCGGCGGGATTGTAAACGCAGACAGGAGGACACTATGCGTTTGAATTTTGCGAAAAGTGCAGCCGTTATCGCGATCGTCGCGGCCTCGGCTTCGGCGACTTCAGTGAAGGCAGAGGACGTGGAAGTCCTGCACTGGTGGACGTCCGGCGGTGAAGCCTCGGCGCTCAACGTGCTCAAGGAAAACCTGCAGGATCAGGGCATCGGCTGGCAGGATATGCCGGTCGCAGGCGGCGGCGGCGAACAGGCCATGACCGTGCTGCGCGCCCGCGTGACCGCCGGCAATCCGCCGGCGGCCGTGCAGATGCTTGGCTTCGACATCACCGATTGGGCACAGGAAGGCGCGCTTGCCAACCTGAACGACATCGCGGCGGAGGAAAACTGGGACGAAGTCGTTCCGCAAGCGCTGCAGAAGTTCTCGAAATATGATGGCAACTGGGTCGCGGCACCCGTGAACGTCCACTCCACCAACTGGGTATGGGCCAACAAGAAGATCCTTGACGAACTCGGTATCGAACAGCCCCAGAACTGGGATGAGCTGGTTGCAGCCCTCGACAAGGTCAAGGCCTCCGGCAAGGTGGCGATCGCCCATGGCGGCCAGCCCTGGCAGGATGCCACCATCTTCGACGCCGTGGTGATGGCGACCGGCGGGCCGGAATTCTACCAGGCCTCGATGATCGACCTCGATCCGGAAGCCCTCGGCTCCGACACGATGAAGGAAGTGTTCGACCGCATGACCGTTCTGCGCGGCTATGTCGACGACAACTTCTCCGGCCGCGACTGGAACCTGGCCTCCGCCATGGTCATCAACGACGAAGCCGCCTTCCAGTTCATGGGCGACTGGGCCAAGGGCGAGTTTCTCAAGGCCGGCCTGACGCCGGGCGAGGATTTCCTGTGCTTCCGTTTCCCCGGCACGCAGGATCAGGTCACCTTCAACTCCGACCAGTTCGCCTTCTTCAACCAGGGCGACGAGCCGACGGCACAGCAGGTGGCGCTCGCCAAGGCGATCATGTCGCCGGAATTCCAGTCGGCCTTCAATGTCGTCAAGGGTTCGGTTCCGGCGCGCACGGATGTTTCCGACGCCGATTTCGACGCCTGCGGCAAGCAGGGCATGAAGGATCTGGCGGCGGCTTCGTCGTCCGGCAACCTGTTCGGCTCCATGGCCCATGGCCACGCCAACCCGGCCTCGGTCAAGAACGCGATGTACGACGTGATCACCGCCCAGTTCAACGGCGAGTATGATTCCGAAACGGCAACGGACGAGCTGGTGACCGCGGTTCAGATCGCTCAGTAACGAAGAATGCCGAGGGTGCCTGAAGCGCCCTCGGCATTCTGCTGCATCGGCTGGTCCGCCCGGGTGCGCTTCCTCATTCGCGATAGTGTAAAAGCCTGAGCCTTGCCGCTTGCGCCAACTATTCTCTCCCGCCTGCGGGAGAGATGCCCCGAAAGGGGCAGTGAGGGTGAAGCAGCATTTCAAAACGTGAGGGCGTTCAAGGGATACTCTCCCCCTCACTGTCGCTGTCGCGACATCTCTCCCCTCCGGGG
>NZ_DEPM01000141.1:1277-3652 GCF_002358775.1 Martelella sp. UBA3392 | reverse complement strand
CGACCGCCCGGCTATGGATTTCCAGCGCCCTGTCGCACAGCGCCGGCATGTCGTCGCTGCAACCCATCGCAAAGGCCAAATAGGCGATATACTCGGGCTGCCATATTTCTTCGTCCACGCCCATCTCGTCCGCGTCGGGGATGCTGTCGGCGAGGATTTCACACCCGTTTCCGTCGATGAACGCAAGGGACTTCGAGCGGTTCTCAGCAACAAGCCTCGCCTTCATTCAGACCGCTATGATCAAGCACATGACAAGGCGGCTCGCTCGATATCCGCTTTCTTGAACAGACTCTTAGCGCAGGATTTTGAACTCCTCTTGTTCTGACCCCATGTTGCCGAATCCCTGAGCCATGAACATCCTCATCCAGCGCGCGCTCGTTTTGGTTGAATAGCATGACGGTTCCACCTTCCAGAACATCGGCATAGCTGCCGAAATACAGCTTCGCTTTCCGGGCGGCCGTTATAGAGCCTGGGAAGAAGGCCGAAAAACAACGCGTTGCCGCTATCGATCCGGGCCATCGCCTTGATGTCCCATGCTTGTGCGGCAGCATTTCGGCGCTGTTCCATCTCCCGGAGTCTAGTCGCAATATTCTTTCGGCGACTTCTTGAATTTCTGCCAGGTCTCCATGTCCTGGCCCGGCGCCACCCGCGCATTTTGCTTCTCGACAGTGCGGGCGCAGGCGACGCACGGAGGCTGCCGCCTCACGCACCGATGTCAGCACACGCGGAAGGCATTTTTCGTTCCAATCATCCAGCACGGAACTGAATACCGGCAACAGCAAAGGCCTCAGTCCCGGGACCATGGAGGCAGTTTCGGTCATTAACGACTTTGTGCACGTATGTGCATTTTATTTCTAAAATTATTTTTATTAACCATAATTAATGTGTTATATCAATTGCTTATGTCGTATTATGAGATGCACTCAAGTGCGAACTCTATCATTACCCTCTTTGACATCCCCAGTTAATGATGCAAATGTGAGGCCCAAATTGTCGGATGGCAGCCGAATGACCTTCAAGGATGCAAGGGAGTGCATCGAATTAGGACAGACAAATGGCCTGCTACATCCGTCATGCTTGGGAGGAAACAGATGAAACAAAACCTTTCGCCGCGCACACTTGCGCATGCGAGGCCAGCCCGATGACCTATGCCGCAGAGCCCGTAGGCCGGCCGGCCGGTTCGAGCTGGACCACACGACTGAAATACCGCACCCGGATCGCGATGCGGGAGCCGACCACGGTGATCGGCCTGCTGATGGCGGCCCTGTTCACCTATCTGATTGTCGTTCCGATCATCTCGATCCTGCTCGATGCCGTACAAACGCAGTTCGGCGATGCGCGTCGCACCGGGACCGCCGTCGGCGAGTGGACGTCCTATTACCTGCATAGAACCTTCTTCTCCCCGGTCGCCCGCGACATGTTCTGGGAGCCGTTGCGGAACACGCTCAGCGTCGCCTTCGGCGCGATCATCGTATCGGTGATCGTCGGCGGTATCCTCGCCTGGCTGATCAGCCGCACCGACATGTTCGCAAGGCGCTGGTTCGCCACCGCGCTGATCGTGCCCTACATGCTGCCGGCCTGGACCTTCGCGCTGGCCTGGACCACGCTGTTCAAGAACCGCACGGTCGGCGGCCAGCAGGGCTGGGTCGAGGCGATGGGTTTCTCGCCGCCGGACTGGCTGGCTTATGGGCAGGTACCGATCACCGTCATCCTGGCGCTGCACTACACCCCCTTCATCATCCTGCTGTTCGGCAGCGCGCTCCGCCGCTTCGACAGTCAGCTCGAGGATAGCGCGCGCATGCTGGGCGCCAGCCGCGGCCGGATCGCCTGGTCGATCGTGCTGCCGCTGATGAAACCGGCGCTGATCTCGGCGATCGTGCTGATCTTCGCCAAATGCCTCGGCGAGTTCGGCGTTGCCTATGTGCTGGGCCTGCCGGTGAAGTTCGACGTGCTCGCCACCTCGCTCTACCGCAATCTCGGCTCGCGCCAGACCGGCGTTGCCGGCGTTCTCGCCGCCTCGATCATGATCCTCGGCATCATGACGCTGCTCATCGACGCCTACCTGATCCGCGAGGCCCGCAGGTTCGTCACCGTCGGCTCCAAGGGATCGATGAACCGGCTGAGCCGGTTGCGCGGCCTGCGCCTGCCGGCAACCGGCTTCGCCGCCTTCATCTTCCTGATCAGCGTCGGCCTGCCGGTCCTCACCCTGTTCCTGTCGACTGTCATGCATGTTCCGGCGCGTTTCACCTGGGACAATTTCACGCTAGATTACTGGCTCGGCACCAATCTGGACACGGTCGCGCTGCAGCAGGGAATCCTGTTGACGCCGGAACTGTGGAGCGCGGCCTGGAACACGTTGTGGATCGTCGGCTCGG
>NZ_DEPM01000141.1:567-975 GCF_002358775.1 Martelella sp. UBA3392 | reverse complement strand
CACGTTGTGGATCGTCGGCTCGGCCTCGGTCGTCTCGGGCCTTTTGGGACTGCTGGTCGGCTACGCCGTGGTGCGCACGCCGCTGCGCCCGCTCGGCACTTTCCTCAGGCAGGTGACGTTCTTTCCCTATCTGGTGCCGGGCATCGCCTTCGCGGCGGCCTATCTTTCGCTGTTTGCCGTGCAGCGCGGCCCGATACCGGCGCTCTACGGCACGATGGCGATCCTGATCCTGGCGCTGATCGCCGACCAGATGCCCTATGCCTCGCGCGCCGGCATCTCGGCGATGATGCAGCTCGGCAAGGAGCCGGAGGAGGCCGCGCAGGTCGCGGGATCGGGCTGGTTCCATCGGATGACCCGCATCGTGGTGCCGATCCAGAAGGGATCGCTGGTCACCGGCGTGCTGCTGCC
>NZ_DEPM01000141.1:0-267 GCF_002358775.1 Martelella sp. UBA3392 | reverse complement strand
GCTGGTCACCGGCGTGCTGCTGCCGTTCATCTCGGGCATCAAGGGGCTCAGCCTGTTCGTAGTGCTGGCCGTGCCTTCCACCGACGTGCTGACGACCTATTCGCTGCGGCTCGTCGACTACAACTACACCCAGGCCGCCAATGCGGTGGTCCTGATCGTCGCGGGGCTCGCCTATTTCGGCACGCTCGCAGCACAGAAACTTACCAAGACAAATCTCGCCGAAGGCCTGGGAGGATAAGCCATGCCGGGAATTACGCTGAAGAACAT
>NZ_DEPM01000167.1:0-37349 GCF_002358775.1 Martelella sp. UBA3392 | reverse complement strand
GCCCAACAATCCGCTGTTCGTCAAGCTGTTCCATGCGCTGGGCGCCAACCCCACGCCGATGGCATTCTCGGAAGTCTACTCGGCGCTGCAGTTGAAGGCGATCGACGGTCAGGAAAACCCGGTCGAAGTGCCCTACAACAACCGCTTCTATGAAGTGCAGGGCGAGCTCAACCTCACCCAGCACATTGCCGACAGCTTCCTTCTCGGTCTGTCTTCCTCAGCCTGGAACAAGATCCCGGAACAGTATCATGATGCCGTGCAGGCCGCCGCCGACGAGATGATCGCCGAGCACGACGCCAGCGAGATCAGGCAGGAAGAGGAAATCATCGGCAAGCTCAAGGACAAGGGCATGCATGTGAACGTGTTTGCCGATGGCGAACTCGCCAAGGTTCAGGAGATTGCCCGTGGCATTTATGGTGATTTCCAGGAACAGATCGGCGCGGACTTCATGCAGACCAGCCTCGACTTCGTGAAGTCGAACTGACATCAACGGGGGCGTCCGGCCGACGGTCAGGACGCCACCCGATGTGAACCCTTGATGGTGTAGACGATGCAGTTCCTGGACAAGATCATCTGGCGTGTGGTCGATTTCATTATCCTGGTAGCGGTGGTCAGCATGGTGGTGCTGATCACGCTGCAGGTTGGTTCGCGGCTGTTCGGCCACTCGCTCGCCTGGACCGAAGAATTGTCGCGCTTTCTGTTCATCTGGACGGTGTGGCTCGGTCTTGCCGCGGGTTTCCGCAGCGGCCAGCACCCAGCGCTCAACCTGCTGATCAACGTGATGCCGGCCCGCCTCATGCTCGCCTACCGGTTGGTGCCGACGGTGAGCGCGATGCTCCTGTTCGCCATCGTCACCTGGCAGGGATGGCTGCTCCTGGTCCAGCAGCTCAGATTCGGAGAGCTGTCGCCGATCCTCCAGATCGGCATGTGGGTCACCACGCTGCCGCTGGTTATCGGTTCATTTCTTACGGTCGCCGCATCGGCGATCAATGCGTTCATCGTGACTCGCGGCGATGACGCCGGGATAGAGCCTTCGACTTCACAGGAAGGATTGAGCCAATGAGCCTTACCCTTGTTGCGCTTTTCATTCTATTCGCGATCCTGGATGTGCCGCTCGCCGTCGCGCTCGGGCTGGCGTCGGCGGCGACGCTGTGGTGGTTCGACATGCCGTTATCGATGATCACCCAGTCGATGGCGACCTCGATCAACTCCTTCCTTCTGATCGCGGTTCCGCTATTCATCCTCGCTGGCCAGATCATGGAACGCGGCGGCCTGTCCGAGCGCATCTTCGATGCGGCCGAAGCGCTTGTGGGCAGGCTTCCGGGCGGTGTCGGCCACGTCAATATCGCCTCGAGTTTCGTCTTCGGCGGCATCTCCGGCTCATCGGTTGCCGATATCGCAAGCCTCGGCCCGATCACGATCCGCTCGATGACCGCGCGCGGCTATCCGAAGCCCTATTCCGCGGCTCTGACGCTGATCACGGCGACGCTCGCAACCCTGGTGCCGCCCTCGATCCTGATCATCGTTGCGGCCGCGTCGGCCGGACAATCGGTGGGCGCTGCCCTTGCCGGCGGTCTCGGGCCGGGCGTGCTGCTCGCCGTCGTGCTCGCGATCTACAATACGATCGTCTCGCGCCGGAAGGGCTATGGCAAGATCACGACGTTTGACATGACGGCGTCAGCGCGGGCGCTGTTTCGGGCGCTCCCCTCCGTGGTCGCGCCAGTCATCATCCTGAGCGGTATGTTTTCCGGCATCGTAACGCCAACGGAAGCGGCCGGGCTGGCGGTTCTCTACACGCTGATCGTCGCGGCTCTCGTCCATCGGGAGATCGGGTTTCGCGATTTCCTGAAGCTCGCGGTCGTCGCCGGCAAGCTTGCCGGCTCGGTTCTGCTGATCCTGATGGTCGCGAGCGCTGCAACCTTTGTCTTCACCGTCGACCTTCTGCCTCAGAAGGCGTCCGGCTTCCTGACGATCTTCGGCGGTTCGACCTTCATGACGCTGATGCTGATGGGCCTGATCTTCGTGGTCGTCGGCATGCTGATGGATATCGTGGCGGCCGCGCTGATGCTGATCCCGGTGCTGATGCCGGCCGCGGCTTCGGCGGGCGTCGAGCCGCTGCATTTCCTCATCTACATGGTCGCATGCCTCGCCGTTGGTCTGGCGACGCCGCCGGTCGGCACCTGCCTGTTTGCGACGGCCTATGTGTCCGGCGTACCTACGCCGAAGCTCGTGAAGGCCGCCCTGCCCTTCTACGCGGTCAACGCCGTGGTGCTGGTTCTTGTCGCGGCCTTTCCGCAGATCGTGATGTGGCCGGTCGAATGGCTGACATGATGGCGCCGAAGCATATCATCGTCATGGGCGGCTGCGGCAAGAGCCCCTTGGCAGCCGGCTCGCCAGCCGGCTTGGTCTTCCTTTTATTGAGGGGGACGATCTGCATCCCGCTGCAAACGTCGCCCGCATGAGAGAAGGCCTGCCTCTCGATGACGAAATGCGCAAACCCTGGTTCGAGAACGTCGCGGCTGCCCTGCGGGCGCAGCAGAAGGGATCGGTCGCATCCTGCTCCGCGCTGAAGCGAAGCTATCGGTCGACGCTTTCGGCTGGCGGTCCGATCTTCTTCATCCATCCGGAGGTGGATGAGGTGCGCCTTGTTGAGCAGATGACGATGAGACAGCACTTCATGCCGGTGACCCTTCCCGAAAGCCAGCTACAGACGCTCGAACCGCTGGATGCGAGGGAATGGGGACGCACCGTCAGCGGCATACTGCCGCTTGCTCAACAGGTCGATCAGATCACCTCGGGCTGGCGCGCAGGAAGTGCTCGCTGCCAATGCACAAATCAATCCGTCATGATCTCACCGGTCTGACGAAGCCAGGCACCTTAACCGACATCGGCCAGCATCTCTATCGGCGCTTCGGCCCGGCACTACAAGAACTCGGCCATTTCGGCCTTATAGAACACCTTCGTGCGGGGTCGCGCCAGGATCGGATCGATCAGACGGACGCATTCCTGATAGTGCTCGGTCTTGCGATGGGCGTCGACCGCTTCTTCCGACGTGAAGACCTCGTAGATGAGAAAGCTGTTTTCATTCTCCGGGTCCCGCAAGACATCGAAGCGGACATTGCCAGGCTCGTTGCGCGTGCCTTCGTAATTGATGCGGAAGGCTTCGACGAATTCCGCAGCATGGCCTGGTTTCACTTCGATGCTGACCAATTGAACAATCATATCTGTATTCCCGGTTTTAATTGAAACTGTCGTGAGAAATCCTAGAGACCCGGCGCCTTCCACATCGAGGTGGTGACACCCTCGTCGACGAGTTGAAGCTGCAGGGCGTAAGCGCGCGCCCAGCGCTCGCCGGCTTCATCATAGATTTGCTTGTGATCGGTATCGGGTTCGAACCGCTGGTCCCAGCGGATCCAGGCACTGGCGGCCTCGGGCAGATCACGGTAGAGCCCGGCGCCAACGGCAGCGGCGGCGGCGCAGCCGAAAGCGGTCGCCTCCTTCACCACCGGCGTGACCACGGGTATGCCGGTTGCGCTTGACAGGATCTGGGCCCAGTGCGCCGATTTGGCAGCGCCGGCTGCAAAGACGATCTTGTCCGGCGTGATCCCGGCGAGCTTGAAAATGCGCGAGAGATTGCGCGCAGCCACGATCGCCGCGTTTTCCTGAAGGGCACGGAAGATCGCAGCCTTGCCGGAACGCTCCGGATCGATCGACAGGTTCAGGAGCGATGGCGCGGCGTGATACCATTCGCCGTAATGCATTACATCGGAGAAGATCGGGATGATGCCATAGGCACCGGGCGGAACGGCCTTTGACCTTTCTTCGAGAAGCGCATAGGCATCGCCCTCGCTTCCCGCCTTCAAAACCTCTTCCGCACCGAAACTGTCGCGGAACCAACGCATGACAACGCCGACAAAGAAGCTGATCGCTTCCGCCTGATTGAGGCCTTCGACGACATGAGGGTTGATGCGAAGATCCATCGACGCATCAGTCACCCTCGGCGACACGTTGACGATCTGTTGCCAGAATGTGCCACCGAGCACAGCGCAGTCGCCCTCCTTGACGAGGCCGGTGCCCGCGGTTCCGATCTGGCAATCGCCGCCGCCCATGACGACGGGAATTCCCACCGCAAGACCGGTCTCCTCGGCTGCCTGATCGGTAACGCGCCCGATCACAGTGCCGGTTTCGACGCAATCGGGAAAGATATCGTCTCTGAGACCTGCGCGGCTCATCGCGCTTGGCTGAAAGCGGCGAGCCTTGAGGTCGAACAGACCCGTCGTGCCGGCATTGGAGGGATCGCTGGCAATCACGCCGGAAAGGCGTGTCAGCACCCAGTCGGAGAGCATTGCGATACGGTGCGTGCGCTCGTAGATGTCGGGTAGGTTGCGCTTCAGCCATAGCAAGCGCGGCAAGGCGCCGAGCGCGAAGGTCTGGCCGGATTCTGCGTAAAGCTGGGCCTCAAGTTCCGGGTGCGAACGCTTCAGCGCGCCAACCTCGCGGCCAGCGCGGCTGTCGACATTGGCGCAGGCCCAGATCTCGCGACCCTCCCGGTCGAATAGAACGAAGGCCTCCCGCATGCTGGTGGCGCTAACGGCGGCAATATCGCTGCCGTGAAGACCAGCCTTTTCAAGCGCCGCACGGATTGCGCGCGAAAGCAGCGCCCAGTTTCCCTGAACGTCGAAATCCATCGAGCCTTCAAACCGGGGATCCGGCTTGTGCCACCATTCCTGCTGCGCACTGGCGATCTGTTCGCCGGACGCGTTGAATATGACGGCCCTTCCGCTGCCGGTGCCCGCATCGATCGCGAGCAGATAGGTCTGCTTGCTGCTCATGCTGCTCTCTCCTGGATTTTCATGAGGCCCTCAGCCGTGGTCTCGTCGGTGATCAGAATGCCGGCAAAACGGCCCTTGAGCGCCGCATGGATGGCCTGCACCTTGTGCAGGCCGCCGGCGGCGGCAACCACTTTTTCCGCGCGCGAGAGGCCGGCAAGCTTCACGCCGATGACGCGGTTGTGGAATGGCAGGTCGAGGACCTCGCCCTGATCGTTGAAGAACTGGCAGAGAATATCGCCGACCGCGCCCTTGCGGCGCAGCGGCTCGATCTCGTCCGGAGTGACGTAGCCGGACCGTACTACGGTCGAGGATGGCGATATTTCGCCGATTCCGACCAGCTGATAAGAGGCGTTCAGGGCCATATCGAGAAGATTGGCAACCGCCGGTTCATGGCTGAGCGTGCTGGCAACCGCCGGATCCCGCACCACCAGCGGCGCCGGCACAAGATGCACGCTGCTGCCCCAGTTTGCCGTACGCATGCCGTCAACATAGGTGCCTACCCCGCCGGTAAGACTGACGAGGCCGATGCTGCGCTCATTGGCGACGTGACCGAGGCGCTGCATCGTGTTGGAAACCGTTTCGCCCCAGCCGACCGCGAGAAGGTCGCCGGGCTCAAGCCTCTGCATCAGGAACTGGGCGGCGGCCTGGCCGAGGCGGTCGCTCGGATTGTTCTCGGGAAGTTTCGGGACGACATAGGCTTCCTGCAGGCCATAGCGCTCTTTCACCTCGCGCTCAAGGGACAGGCAACCCTGATACCGTGAGTTGATGCGCACCTGGATGATGCCCGAGCGGCGTCCGCTTTCCAGGAGCCGCGACACCTTGATGCGCGACATGCCGAGCTTTTCGCCGATGTCGCTCTGGGTCAGGCCATCATTGTAATAGTACCAGGCGATACGGGTAAGCAACTCCTCGTCCGTATCCGCATAACTCCAGTCGCCAGCGTCTGCGCTCATCGGCTTCCCTCATCCCAATTTATGCACACTTGCATATCGCAATAACATTTGATCCGTCAACGGATAAGAGCGGTTAAATTTTTCCAGAGGCATCAATACGCTGATTTTTCTATATTTTGACCGTTTATAGTCGCGAATTCTCTGGAGATTTGTTCGGCGTCAGTTCTGATCATGTTGACGAAGTTCAATCTATATGATCGTATGTTGTTGCGTTGGAGCATTTGAACAGGTGAGGAGTATTCGCGATGCCGACAGCCGGGAGGGCTGCGCAGCTGACCGATATCTGGAAGTCCTACGGGCCCGTGCCGGTGCTTAAAGGCGTCACGCTGACGCTTGGCATTGGCGAGGTTCATGCGCTTCTGGGCGGAAATGGCGCCGGAAAATCCAGTCTGATGAAAGTGATGTCCGGGGTCATCTCTGCAAATTCGGGATCTGTCGAGATCAACGGGCAGGAGCTTGCGACCCCCTCGCCTGCAGCCGCCCAGAAACTCGGGCTCTATTTCGTCCCGCAGGAGGCACATATCTTCCCGAACCAGACGGTTCTGGAGAACATCTGCCTCGGATTGAAGCGTTCCGCCAGAAGCATGCGCGCCCGCGTCGAGCAGTTGCTCGAGGAGCTGTCGGTCTCTCTTGATCTCGATGCCGAAGCCGCCGGGCTGGAGATTGCCGAAAGACAGATCGTCGAGATTCTCAGGGGCATGATTCGTGATGCGCGGGTTCTCATCCTCGACGAGCCCACTTCTGCGCTGACGCCGTTTGAAACCCGCGCGCTTTTTGAACGTGTCCGCAACCTGCAGGCTCAGGGCGTTGGCATCTTCTTCATTTCGCACAAGCTGCGCGAGATTCGCGAAATCTGCGGAACGATCAGCGTCCTGCGCGACGGTGCCATCGTCCTTTCCGGTCCGCTCGCCGATTTCACCGATGACGAGATCGTCGATGCAATGAGCCGCGTTGAAAGTGCCGAAAGTGAAGTCACCGTCCCCCGGACGACAGGAAACATTTCCCATGTCGGCCGCGCTCGGCTTTGCGTCAGAAATCTAAGCGGAGAAGGTTTTGCCGATATCGACATGGACGTCCATGCCGGTGAAATTCTGGGGCTTGCCGGCGTCGTCGGCGCTGGCCGGACGGAGTTTGCCGAAACATTGTTCGGCCTGCGCCCTCAGTCGGCCGGCTCCGTCACCCTTGAAGGCGAAGACTTTCCAAGCCGTTCGCCGCGACGGTCGATCGACCGGGGGCTGGTCTATCTGCCCGAAGACCGCCAGCAGCACGGTCTGTTTCTCGAAGCGCCGCTCTTCTGGAACGCATCTTCCTATCTGATCCACCGCCTGCCCTTTTTTCTGCGCGCAGGAAGGGAAAGACTGAGTTTCGATCGGTTCCGTTCCGATATGGGAATCGTCTGCACGGGGCCCGGCCAGGAGGCGAAAGGGCTGTCAGGCGGCAATCAGCAGAAGGTTCTGATGGCAAAATGCCTGTCGGCGAAACCCAAGGTGCTCATCATGGATGAGCCGACGCGCGGCGTCGATGTTGCCGCCAGAAACGACATCTACGCCCTGATCCGCGAACTTGCCGCGACAGGCGTCGCGATCGTGCTGATTTCCTCGGACTTCGATGAGATCGAGACTCTGGTGGACCGCGTGCAGGTAATGGCGTTCGGCAAGCATGCCGGTGAAATCGACAGCGATATCGCGGTCGATGCCATCGCAAGGATGGCATTCGGCGCGGGAGAAAACGCCCATGCTTGAGGCTTTTTCCCGGAACCGGGTCCTGACCCTTCTTGTTGTGCTGGTCCTCGCATCGCTTGCAGCCGGCGCCTTTGCCCCCGGCTATCTATCTCTTGCGACCGCTTCCGTGGTGCTGTCGAACAGCCTCGTGCTGGCCCTGATTTCACTCGGCACGATGGTGGTGATCATCACCCGCAATATCGATGTTTCAAGCGGGTCGGTGCTCGGCCTCAGTGCGGCCATCCTCGGCCTGACGCTGAATGCGGGTGCGAGCCTCCCCTTGGCTATCGCGCTTTGCATTGCGACCGGCATCGCGGCTGGCGCCGTCAACGGCGTGCTTGTCGCCTATCTCGGCATTCCCTCGATCGTGGCAACCCTCGGAACGCTTGGCTTTTACCGCGGCCTCATGCTGGCCATGACCGGCGGACGCTGGATCGAGGATCTGCCGCAGGGCCTGAAGGCGCTTGCCGCCAATGCTGCATTCGGTATTTCGGTGCTGACGCTCATCGTCTTTGCCATGCTGGTCCTGATCTGGCTTCTCCTGCGCGCCACCAATTTCGGACGATCCTTCTATGCAGTTGGTGATAACCGCGCTGCGGCCCATCATCTGGGCATTCCCGTCAGGCTGGTTCAGTTTACAGCCTTTGTCATAACCGGCATCTGCGCAGCGCTTGCAGGCCTGACCTTCGCCGCGCAGATCGGGTTCATTCCCAACCAGGCGGGCAACGGCGTCGAGCTCAAGGCGATTGCCGTCAATGTTCTCGGCGGCGTCAGTCTGCTTGGGGGCACCGGCTCCGTCGGCGGCGTCATTGCCGCGGTTCTGTTCCTGACATCGATCGACAGCGCGCTGGTCTTCCTGAAGATCCCCGCCTACTGGAACGACTTCATCGCCGGCGCAATCCTGCTCTCCGTCATCCTGCTCGATGGCCGCATTCGCCTGATCGTCAGCCGCCGCATCCGCGCCAAGCGCTATGCCGTTCATGACCGGAACGAACGACCGGCAGAGTTTCCCACGTCCACATCCGCCAATGCCGGAGCCGACCAATGAAAAAGATCATCTTCCGCTGGGAAACGGCGCTGCTTTTGATGCTGATCGTGGAACTGGCCGTTTTCGGCCTGATCAATCCACGCTTTCTCAACCTTTCCAATCTGATATACGGTATTTCCGATTTCGTGCAGATCGGTATCGTCGCCCTGCCCCTGACACTGGTCATCATCGCAGGCGGGATCGACGTTTCATTCGCTTCCGTCATCGGCTTTGCCGCGATCTCCTTCGGCATCTCCAACTATTTCGGCATGCCGCTGCCCGTCTCGATCGCCGTTGCCCTGATCGTTGGAAGCCTTTGCGGACTTCTCAACGCCTGGGTCATCCATTTCTCGAAGATCCAGCCGCTGGTGGTGACGCTTGGCAGCCTTTACCTGTTCCAGGGCGCTGCGACCGTCGTTTCCGGTCTCGCGGGCGCCGGCGGTTATGAGGGGATCGGCAATTTTCCGGAGGTCTTTACCGGTTTCGGATACGCCGAATTCCTGGGCATTCCCGCTCCCACGCTGCTGTTTGTCGCGATTGCGGCGGTGCTGATCGTGTTGCTGCACATGACCAGGTTCGGCCGCGCCGTGTTCCTGACGGGCCAGTCAGAAAGTGCGGCCCGGTTCTCGGGCATTCCCGTCGCCCGCGTGCAGACCATCACCTATGTGATCACCGGTCTCTGCGCGGCCATTGCAGGCCTTGCGCTGTCGGCCTATTTCGGCTCGGCCCGCGTCGACCTCGGCTCGGCCACCCTGCTGCCGGCGGTTACGGCGGCCGTGCTCGGGGGCGCATCCATCTACGGCGGACAGGGGTCCATCATCGGCACTCTGATCGCCACCTTCGTCATAGGCTACCTGCAGCAGGGCCTACAGGCCGTCGGTGTTCCCAGTCAGATTTCCAGCGCACTTTCGGGAGGGTTGCTGGTTGTAGCGGTCGCATTGCGTCACGGCACGACAATGCTGGCCGATTTCATCGCTGTCGCACGCCAGCAGAATGCAAAGCGGGCGACGGTTTCTTAAGGAGGAGAATGAAAATGAAGAATTCTGGTTTCAAGACGGGCGTTTTCGGCGCGGCATTGCTGGCCGGCTCGATGCTCATGGCGGGCGGAGCATATGCATCCGAGCAGATCGCCTTCATTCCGAAACTGGTCGGCGTCGGCTTTTTCACGAGCGGCGGCGCTGGCGCGGTCGCGGCCGGCGAGGAACTCGGCGACGACGTGACCTATGACGGGCCGACCGAGCCGAGCGTTTCCGGCCAGGTCCAGTTCATCAACAACTACGTGAACCAGGGCTACAAGGCGATCATCGTATCCTCTGTTTCTCCCGATGGCCTTTGCCCGGCGCTGAAGCGCGCCATGGCGCGCGATGTGCTGGTCATGACCTGGGACAGCGACGTCAACCCGGAATGCCGCAGCTACTACATCAACCAGGGCACGCCCGAGCAGCTCGGCGGTCTTCTGGTGGACATGGCAGCCGAAGGCGTTACCAAGGACAAGGCAAAGGTCGCCTTCTTCTATTCGAGCCCGACGGTGACCGACCAGAACGCCTGGGCCAACGCCGCCAAGGAAAAGATCGCCAAGGAGCATCCGGGCTGGGAGATCGTGACCACGCAATATGGCTACAACGACGCCCAGAAATCGCTGCAGACGGCGGAAAGCATTCTGCAGACCTATCCGGACCTCGACGCCATCATCGCGCCAGATGCCAATGCGCTTCCCGCGGCTGCCCAGGCCGCTGAAAACCTGAAGCGCGCGGATGACGTGACCATCGTCGGGTTTTCGACACCCAACGTCATGCGCCCCTATATCGAGCGCGGCACGATCGACCGCTTCGGTCTCTGGGATGTCACGCAACAGGGCAAGATTTCGGTCTACGTCGCCGATCACGTTCTCAAGAACGGTCCGATGAAGGTGGGCGACACGCTTGACATTCCGGGCATCGGCACAGTCGAAGTCTCCCCCAACAGTGTCCAGGGCTATGACTACGAAGCAGAGGGCAACGGCATCATCCTGCTGCCGGAGCGGACTGTCTTCACCAAGGACAACATCAACGATTTCGACTTCTGATCGAAGCGAAGCCGACAAGACGGGCGATCACGGTCGCCCGTCATTTTCTTGATAACGGGAAATATGACATGCAAAGCCGCTGGAACGACATTGATGCAAAGGCCTTCGAAGACGCCGCGATCGCGGCAGGACAGGACCCGCAACTGGGTCTCAGGGTCTATACCTCGCGCATCGTCGGGGCCGATCCCGATCTCGTTCTCCACGGTGGCGGCAATACCTCGGTCAAGGTGACCGGCGCTGACGGCGAAGAAATCATCCACATAAAGGGCAGCGGCTGGGATCTCGACACGATCGAAGCGCCCGGATTGCCCGCCGTCAAAATGGCGCCGCTTCTCGCTGCGCGTGATGGCGACAAGCTGAGCGATCCGGACATGGTCGCACTTTTGAGAGCCAACCTGCTTGATCCCGCCTCGCCCAACCCTTCGGTCGAAGCGCTGCTTCACGCCTTCCTGCCCTTCCGTTTCGTCGATCACAGCCATGCAACCGCGATCCTCGCGCTGGCCGACCAGAAGGACATGGGCGAGACGGTGAAGCGCATCTATGGCGACCGACTCGCCTTCGTGCCCTATGTGATGCCCGGCTTCGACCTCTCGATCGAGGCGGATAAGGTCTACCGGGCAAACACCGATTGCGAAGGGCTCTGGCTCGAAAACCACGGCATTTTTACCTTCGCGGATACGGCGAAGGACTCCTACGATCTGATGATCGAATTCGTGACGATGGCGGAGCAGGAACTGGCTGATAAGGGCGCCGCCCCGGCCGGGCCGCAGGAAAATGACAGGCACGCCGATGAAGCATTGCTGCAGAGGCTGGAAAATGTCCTGCGCGGCGAAGGCTCGCCATTTGCGAAGACGCTTTATATGGACTATCGCTCGACGCCTGCAATCCGCGATTACGTTTCGCGAACGGACGTCGATGACCTATCCGCGCGCGGCACGGTGACGCCGGATCACGTGATCCGCATCAAACCGTGGCCCATGATTATCGGAAAAGACGACAGCGAGCAGAAGATCGCAGTGGCCCTTGCAGCATACCGCGAACGTTACGAAGCCTATTTCAGACGCAACGCCGCGCGGGCCTCTGAACCGAAAACCATCCTCGATACCTACCCACGGGTCGTGGTCATCAGAGGCGAAGGCATGGTTGCCCTGGGGGCAACCGAAAACGCCGCAACGATCGGCGGTGATCTCTGCGAACAGGCAACCCGCGCCATCAATGCCGCCGAATCCTATGGTCGCTTCACGCCGATCTCGGAAGCGGATCTCTTCGACATGGAATACTGGACCCTCGAACAGGCCAAGCTGAAGGTCGCAAACTGATCGCGCGCCACAGACTACCGAAGACGATCTCACCTCGATCTGAGACACGAACCGCATTTGCTTCAACACGGATGGGAGGCCAGGGGATGGTGATTTGAATCATCGCACGCTTGCCGCTGATTTTGAAACGGATCTAGCGACCCATATCGTCTTGCTCCAGAGTGGCTTGAAGGAGGTTAACGCAACGCTTGCAGTTCTAAAGGGCGGCATCGTTAAGCCCATCATAGTAAACGCCGCAACGGCTCTGCTGAATTGCTACACATTCTGCTACATAAATGGAAATGCCATAAAAACTATCTATCTGTAATTATTCTATTTTTTATCTTATGCGATATCAGATCGACGGACACCTCATCCGCCATAGCCCTTTCAGGCCACCTCAAAGGAACTCATAAAAAACGATAATTTAATCGCTCAACCTCGATTGCGAACTGACACTTCGTTTCGGCTAGACATTGATTATGGGAGCGTGCGATGTCGCTCATGCGAAGAGGATCGGCATTCTGTATTCGGCGGCGCGTCCCGAAGCGTTTCGCGGCGGTCAAGACCCGCAGTGAGATCTGGCTCAATCTTCACACCGATTCCGAGACACAGGCCAACGTCAACGCCCCTCTTATCTGGGCCGAGCAGATCGCAGCCTGAGAGACTCGGCTTGCCAGCGACACAGGAGGATGCTGACATGCGGTTTCAGGCTGCCACGGAACTGGCCCAGCGCCATGGCTATCGCTACCTGACGGTCGAGAAAGAGGCCGCACTCCCCCGAGCCGAACTTCTCGAACGGATTGAAACGGTCGATGCGTAGAGAAGCGAGCCGCGGGAGGCCGCGGCATTGCTTGGCGGTGTTACCGAGCCGAACTGGGCCCGCCTTGCCGAAGGCTGGGCGCGCGAGGCGCGTTTCTCTGCTGGCTTGCTGACGCTGTCCTTCGCGACCATCGGCTTTTATCCAAGCTCCTGGCCGAGGACATCGAGGACATAGACGAGGCACAGGCGGAAGCCGTCCGGGCCACCGTCGCCTCGCGGCTGCAGATGAGCAATTACGCCGTCCAGCCGCAGGTGATGCCGCGGCTTATCGGCCTGTCGCTTTACCGACTCGACTCAACCTGCTGGCCTGGCCGCAGGTGACCATGATCGTCATTCTGGCAACGGTCATCATGTCGGAATGGGTCTCGGTCCGCGTCCGCCGCGCAATCATCTAGCTCGGTTCAGGGCCGGCGGGCGTATTGCTGCGGGAACATTGCCCGACAGCCATCCGTCACTCCGGCAAATAGGCAGTCGCGCCTTCCGCGATGATCTGTTCTTCACTGAGCGAGCGGTGCCAGTGCGAATAGAAAACCATCCGCTCGCGCGGCAGGCCACGCTCATGGCGCAGCAGGCGGTGGATCTTGCGAAACGCCTTGTGTTCGCATCCGCCCCAGAAGAAGACGGATGACAAATCGGCGGGCCATGAGACGTTACGGACCGCTTCCTCCAGAAGCGAGGTCGTCCCCGCCGGTTTTCCGTTGCGAAAGAGCCAGTTTACGGTGATGCCGGGCGGAAAGTGGAGGTCCGGGACGTCATCGGGGCTGTCGACTTCGATGAAAGCATGACCTGTCGCAGACCTGACGAGCGCTTCCATCATGCGGGCAATGCCGGGAAGCGCCGTCTCATCGCCGGCGAAGACGTAGAATTCCGCCTGTTCGAGGCCATTGGCGGCAGGCCCGACCATGCCGATAATATCGCCGGGCCCGGCCTCCATGGCCCAGCGCGTTGCGGGCCCGGCCTTGGGATGAAGCGCGAAATCGATCGTCACCTCGCCTTTTGCAGCATTGATGGCGCGGATGGTATAGACGCGCGTGTCGAGCTTGCGACCTTCGGGCCAGATGATATGGCCATTGGCATCGAGGCCCGGCCATTCCGGCCGCAGCGTTCCCCTCGGCTGGAAGATGAGCCGACAGTGAAGCTGGTCAATACGGTCAAACCGGCCAAGGTCCTCACCGGCAAACACGATGCGGCGCATGTGCGGGGTGATCAAGAATGTGCGAGCAACCTTCACAACGCGCAGTTCATCGAAGGGCGTCAGACCGGTGTCGTCGCCAGACCACCTGATGACTGGTTTCTCGCTGGCGGCAATGAAGGAGATCGGGCCATAGAGCGCATATTTCAGTCTGTTGAGCGATGCTGTGTCATTCGCTTCAACAGTCAGAAATAGTTTGCCGGGTCCGATTTCAAGCATGCCCAGGCCGATATCCGTGACGACCCGACAGCTCTCGTTCTGCCGAATGACCTGCATGTCATGGGTGGCGATGGATTCGACAATCGGTTCAAAGAAATCATCAATTCTTGGGAAATCGACCTTCGCTTCTGCCCGAAACCGCATGCCCAGAGAGGTTTTCTCTCTCATGCTCAGCCCTCCAGCGCTGTCCAGAGCGGGCCTTCGATGGGCGTGCTCATGAAGCGATCGTTGATTTCGGCCAGCGTCTGCGCCGGATCGATCGCGGCGCAAAGTTCGGGATGCTGCCATTTGGCCGCGCATTCGATGAACAGGATATTGAGCGGTGGCGCGGCGATCAGCCCGGTCCAGATGCCATAAACCCGGTTGTCGCGAACCGCATCGAGCTCGCTGAACCCCGTCCGGCCGATCAGCCGTTGCAGCCCCTCGCGGCCTTCCTCGGGATCGATGCCGGGGCCGATCGCCGGGCGGCCGCCGGCAAACCAGCCGCCTCCGGAGGCGATATAGACGTCGAATGGCGTCGACAGGAGGTGTTCAAGTTGCAGCTTCTGATACCAGGCTTCGGTCACGCCCGGCAGGGTCTGACCGCCGGCAAGCGCCAGAAGCTCGCCCCAGACGGTCGTACCTGCCGCCCAGCAGCAATCATCGACCGTTGACATGATTTCCAGATAGGTCGTCATCGGCGCGACGTCCGTCAGGCAAGCACGGACACGGTCTAGGTGACTGTCGACGAATGAAAGATAGTCCTCGGCGCGCGCGCCCTCCTTCAGCACCTCGCCCCACATCCGCATATGCCGGCCAAGATTTTCCACCGGTCCGGGCCTTGCTCCGCCATCAGGTTCTGCATTGGTGGCTAGGTCGGAGAAGACAACCGGAATGCCGAGTTCTGACAGGCGCTGGACCAGAAGGTCGTCTTCTCCCAGCGGGGTCATGTAGAAATTGGATATGACGAGATCGGGCTCCAGCCTGACAATGCCTTCGAGCGAGATCGTGTCCGGCCCTTGCTTGCCGACTTCCGCGATCTGATGATCGCCTGTCAGTTGCGCCTGAAGCAAGGGGGCATCGATCCGGTCCACCGCCGCCCAGCCGACGACGCGCGCTGCCGGATCGTCAACCAGCATCGCCATGCTGATGATGTCGCGCGCCTCCAGCAGGACGATGCGCTTCGGAGTAGCGGGCAACAGCACGCTGCGGCCGGTCATGTCTGTCACGGTAACCGGGCCGGATGCCGCTGCAGGTCGGAAAGACACCAGACCGCCCAACAGAAGAGCGCCGCAAAACGAACGTCGATCCAGCATCATACGCGTCACCATTTGTAGTTCAGACCGGCCAGAAACTGGCGACCATCGCCATACTGGCAATAGAAGCCGGTGCTGCAGCTGGCATAATAGTCTTCGTCAAACAGGTTAGTGATGTTGAAGGTCGCCTCGAGCCCCTTCAGCTTTTCGCTGCGGGCGCCGAAGTCGTAGCGCAGCGCCGCATCGACCAGCGTATAGCCATCAACCTTCACCGTATTGGCATCATCGGCATAGCTTGCGCCGACGAAGCGCAGCCCCGCACCGGCGGAGAAGCCTTCCAGCGCGCCGGACATAAAGGTGTAGTTCCCCCAGACGGAGCCGTAATAATCCGGCACAGCCTGCGGCCCGTTGCCCTCATTTGCAGCAATGAACGTCTTTTCATATTCGGTATCGAGAAGCGTCAGCGCCGCGATCAGTTCAAACTCTTCCGTCAGGTTGCCGCGCGCCTCGAATTCGAGCCCGCGCGAACGGATCTCGCCCGCCTGTCGGCTGAAGCCCAGGGCGTCCGGCACCAATGCGTTCTGCTGGGTGATGTCGAAGGCGGAGACCGTGAACAGCGCGTCCCAGCCGACCGGCTCATACTTGATGCCGATCTCATACTGCTCCGCTTCGCTCGGCACAAAGGGCTGACCGGCGGCATCGACGCCGATCACCGGCTCGAACGATGTCGAATAGCTGACATAGGGCGAAATGCCATTGTCGAAGGCATAGAGAAGGCCGGCCTTGTATGTCGTGGCTTCGTCCGACTGGCTGGAGGTGGTGCCTGCCAGACGATTGGTCGACTCCTGCTCGGTCCAGTCCTGGCGAATGCCGAGAACGGCATGCAGTCCGCCAAAGCTCATCTGGTCCTGAAGATAGATGCCCGTCTGCTGAAGCGTCTGCTTGCTGTCGATGATCGTCATCAGCGGTGCAATCGGCTGGCCGTAAACGGGATTGACGACGTTCAGCGCGGGCGCTGCGCCATATTGATACTGCCAGTCGCTATCCGAATGCTGATAGTCGAAGCCAAAGAGCATGGTGTGTTCGACGGCGCCGGTATCGAACTCGAAGGTCAGCCGGTTGTCAGTCGAGACGCCACCGACATGTTCGATCGAACGCAGCGCCTGCCGGGGAATATCGCCATTGGCATCAAGGGGTGCTGCCATCTGCAGCGAGCGGAAATCGATATCAACATCGGAGTAGCGAAGCGCGGACTCGAACTTCACGCTGTCGCTGAAATAGTGCTCGAAGTCGTAACCAATGCCATATTGCTCGCGATTGAAATAGTCGTAGTTCGGATCGCCGATATTCACGTCTCGGCCGAGATAGGGCTGATATTCCTCTGGCGCCAGAAAGGTCGGGTAGATCGAGTTGAAATAGCCGCCCTCCGGGGTGTTCTGGTAGTAGCCGGAAATCGTCAGCGACGTATCCTCGTCCGGCTGCCAGGTCAGCGATGGCGCAAAGCCGTAGATTTCTTCATCGACATCGTCATAGCGCGTGCCGGAGGACCGCCCGATGCCGGTGAAGCTGTAAAGCAGGCTGTCGTCTTCGCTCAGCGAACCGCGCGAGGTGATGCCGCCCTGGACCCGGCCAAACGAACCGCCCTGCAGGAAGACCTCATTATAGGGCTCGGCAGAGGGCACGCGGCTGACCTGATCGACAAGCCCGCCAGGGCTCATCTGGCCGTATAGCACGCCGGATGGACCCTTGAGAACGTCGATACGGTCAAGCAGGTAGGGATCGATGGCCACCTGGGCAAAGGCCTGACCGCGCGGCAGCTTCAGCCCGTCCAGATAGCTGACATAGCTCGTCGCCGTCCCGAACGCGCCGAAACCGCGCATGAAGATCGAGTTGTAGCGGGTATTGGCATCCCGGTCGGAAAGAACGCCGGCGGTGTAGCGCAGCGCCTGGCTGACGGTCTGCGGGCTCTGCTCGTCCATCTGCTTGCGCGTTACCGTGGTCACCGATTGCGGCGTCTCGATCACCGGCGTCTCGGTCTTCATTGCCGCCGATGTGTCCCGGACAAAGACGGCGTTACCGGATTCGGCCTGAAGGCCGGCCTGGGTCTCAACCGTCACGGGCTCCAGGATGGTCGTCGCTTCCTGAGCCAGAACCGGGCCTGTGAGCGCAAGAAAGCTCGTAGTGGCGGAAAGCAGGGCAAGCCTTGGGGCCGTTGTCATCGCGTATCTCTTTCTGTCCGAAAATCCTTCGTTAAATCCGCCTAACAAAACGGGACGGTCTCGTCCAGTTATAATTATGACTTTTCTACTCATATTTATTGTCGTTGCAACACCGCAACAGAACGGTTGCGTTTGGTTTCCGTCGACGGATAAAGTCGGCTGACTGAAAGAGTGATCCGCTTGAAACGAAAGAATGTGATGAGCCAGAAACCAGACCGCGGCGACACCGTGACGGCGCAGCGCCCGCCCCGCCCCCGTGGCGGTCGCCCCTCCAAGGCGGAAGCGGCGAAGCTGGAACGACACATCCTCGAGACGGCGGCAAACCTGTTCGCCACCCAGGGCTTTGCGGCCACATCGATGGAGCAGATCGCCAGCGCCTGCGGCGCGGGCAAGGATACGATCTACCGCCGCTATCCATCGAAGACCGCGCTGTTCAGCGCCCTGATGACCGGACTTCAGGCAGAGGTTCTGGCTGATCTCGAAGCCGCCCTGCGCCGGGACGGCACGGCGCTTGAGCGCCTTCGGGACTATACGCGCGCCATCCTCGCCGCCAATCTGCGGCCGCATTTGGTCGCCCTTAACCGCGTCGTGCTCAGCGAGCCCTCCGCCCTTGGCGAACGCAAGCCGGATGATGAAGACCCAATCATGCAACGCCTGACCGGCCTTGTGGAAGAGGCCCAGAGCAGCGGCGCGCTCACCGCTGGCGATGCCGCATTCCTCGCAACCCAGCTTCTCTACGCCACATCGATAAGGCCGCTGATGTCAAAGCTGTTGGGTGAAGCCGAATTTGAAGAGAAAGCAGCGCAGGACGATTATTTCTGTCGCGCCTGGGATTTGTTTCTCAGCGGTGCAGCGCGGCAGGGCTGAACGAAAGGCGACTGAAAAAAGGCTTCCGCCTGACAATCGAGACATAGGATGCAGACCGAAACGGCTGGCTGGCTGGCGGAGTCTCGGGACATGGCTGGCTGGCTGACCGCTACGATCTTCGAATTCCCCGTCGGGAAACCCGAAGCTGCGAGCGCGCGCCGCAACGGCGCGATGCTCCTGTTCAACAGAGTGACCTGTTCCTAATGCACAGTTGCGGTCCGATCAGAACCGCACGCGCAGATCCGCGTTCAGTCCCTGATCCCGCGCGTTTTCGCCGAACTGGCCGGCATAACCGATGCCGATCGTCGCCGATTCCGTGACCTGGAAATCCAGCCCCGCTTCGATGATCGCGGTGTTGCGGTCGAGCGGCGTTCCGAAGACCGTGAAGTCGTTGCCGGTGGCAAAGCGTGCGGTCGTCTCGGTGTCCACATCGCCGAAGGCATGCATCCAGCCAAGCGTGCCGCGCGCCGAGGTCGCCACGCCGCCGAGGTCGAAATCGGTCGCCGCGCGCAGGCCGATCGTGGTGAAGGTCGTGTTCATGGTCTGGCCGTCGACCGTCAGCGCGCCCGTGCCGCCGGTTTCGGTGAAGCCATCGGTCTTGACCTGAACGAAGGACAGGTTGGCGAAAGGCTCGACCGCCGCCGGGCCGAGATCGACATTGTAGGCGAGTTCGCCGAAGGCGTTGAAGCTGTCGGCGTCATATTCACCCGTGAGGGTTTGGTCGAGGGCGGGCACGTCCCGCGTCGCCTTTGCATTGTGCCATGTATAGCCGAGCCCGCTGCGGACGGCGAAACCGTTCAGCTCCATGCCGGCATAGGCCGCCAGAATGTAGTCGTCGCTTTCGCCGCTGGACTGGTCGATATCGAAGGACGAACGGGTGTAGCCGGCCGCCACGCCGAGACGCCACATGTCATCCACCAGCATGTCGGCGCCAAGCAGGAAACCGCCGCTCTTCAGATCGGCGTCCGAACTGCCGTCCGTGCCGTCGATCTTGCCCCAGGTTCCGAGGCCGCTACCCCAGACGGCAAAGCGGCCCTCATCGAAGCCATCCTCCGCGACATTGGGGAAATCTCCGGTGGAGTCGGCCTGCGGTTCTTCCGCATAGCCGAGCGCATCCGTCGAGGGCGGCGCGACGCTTCCCGGCGCGGCACCGCGCAGATGGTTGTTGATGACGGCGTTGACCGTCAGCGCATTCTGCATCAGCGCCGATTGACCGGATGCGTAAACGACGCCCGAGAGCTGTTCATAGGTCTCGAGCGCCTCATCGACGCCGAGCATGAGCATGCTGTTGTAGAGCGCCAGGGAATCCCCGGACTGATCCAGCGAATCGAGCGCCTGCGCAACGGCATACTGGTTCTTGGTCTCGGCGATCGGCGTGAAGACGCCGGGATAGTCCGCGCCGCCATCATCGCCGCCGCCATCACCGCCGCCGCCATCACCGCCATTGTCGCCGCCGCCATCATCGCCGCCCTCGCCTTCGCCCTCGCCGATCAGAGTCACCGTCAGCCTGGCGTCATTGCCCTCATATGTTGTCGCGACATCGAGAAAGGCGGAGGTGCTGAGCGTCTCTTCGAAACTGCCCTCAAGCGAGCCGGCGGAGAGGATCGTGTAGGTCTGGCTCTGCTGATAGCTGGTCGAATCGTCGAGCGAGCGCACGCGCACCGTGCCGCCATTCAGCGTCGCCTTACCTGAAACGCTGACAAGGTCACTGGCCGCGCCCGTCAGGTCGACGGCATAGGAGGAGCCGCTCTCAAATGTCAGGTCGCCATTGACGGTGAGCGTGCCGATCGCATTGCGCAGGCCTGGTGCAAGCGCGCCGCCAGATGCGATCGTCGCGGAGCCGATCGTGCCGACGCCGCCGAGCACGCCCGAACCGCTGGCCGAAAGCGTGCCGCCGAGCGCGCCGTTCACCAGCAACGTGCCGCCCGTGACCTCCGTCGAACCGGTGAAGGCGGAACTGTCTCCCGAAAGCGTGGTCACGCCGGCGAGTTGCTTGATCGTCGCCGTGCCCGTCTCCGAATTGGTCATCACATGCGAAAAGTCGTAGTTCGACTCGGTGTGATTGAAGGCGAGTATGCCTTCGCCATCGCCGAAGAAGATACCATTGGCCGAATTGATTGTGCCGGCGGCCGCGGCGGCCTCGCCCTCGGCGGCGCCGATGTTCACCGTGCCGGTCGTACCGGAATACTTTGTGCTCCGGGTGATCTGGAGTACCTCGGTGGCATTCACGACTGCGCCGTCGGAAATCGTCAGCGATCCGCTGGACCGCTCATCGTCACTGCCGCGATAGCCGACCGTCAACCTCGCTGCCGTCAGACTGGAGCCGTTGCCGGTTACGACGACCGTTCCCGTTCCGCCATCGAATGTGCCAACATTGAAAGAAGAGGCCGTTGAGAAGCTGGCCCGCTCCGAGATCGTCACGGTTCCGGCACCGCCTATCCCTCCGCCGATATTGACCGTCCCCTCGACAGCCAGAGTGGTCCCGATCCCTGTCAGGGTAAGTGTTCCTGAATCTCCCTCCCCCGGGGCGATGGTCACGCCGCCAACATTCAGGACCTTGGCGCCGCCGGAAACGACAAGTACGCCTGTCCCGTGCTTGCCAATGTCGATCTGGCCTTTGATAACAGGCATACGGGGATTGGTCAGGTCCCATTCCGTGCCCCGGCCTGTCACGGTCATGACACCGTTTTCAATTGCCGCGTTACCTGAATTCAAGCTGCCTCCGGAAAAGGTCAGGGTGCCGCTGCCATTGCTGTCACCCACCTGCAGCGTGCCCGCGACGGCATCGCCGCTCGCAATCGTGACCTTGCCGCCATTTCTGATGTAGGCCGAAGCCTGCACGCTCGGCAGCATGCAATCGCTCCAGTTGCAAGCGGTGAACCAGTCTCCATCGCCCACGACCCAATCCGAGGCCTTGAGCGGTGTCGCAGCGCCGAGCACGGTCGAGGCGAGAAAGACACTGGCGAGCACGCGCCGCCGCGTCCTGCCGGCCGTCCCCTTCGATGCGCCTGATGCACTTTCAACGCGATACATCTTTACAAACATTCTACTTGGTCCCTCTGTCTTCAAAAAGGACGCCGCCGACGCGGACGTCCGGATTTCTCGGTTACTGTTCACGGAATGCCTTCGCGATCTGGTCGGAAAGCGGTTTGACGAAATAGGAAAGCGCGGTGCGATCGCCGGTGCGGATCATCGCCTCGGCGGGCATTCCGGGCACCAGCGCCAGTTCGCCAAGCCTGGCGATTTCTCCGGCGGGCACCGAAATGCGGATGAGGTAATAGGAAAGGCCGCTCTGCTCATCGGTCGAAAGGTCGGCCGCAACGCGGCTGACATAGGCTTCGAGCTCCGGCGTCGTCCTGAGATTGAAGGCGGACAAGCGCAGCATGGCCTTCTGGCCCGGCCGGATCTGGTCGATGTCCTGCGGGCGGATGCGCAGTTCGAGCGCAAGGTCGTCTCCCTCCGGCACGATCAGCATCACCGGTTCGGCCGGCGAAATCACGCCGCCGACAGTGTGCACGGCAAGCTGATGCACCACGCCGGCCTGGGGCGCGATAATGTCGACGCGCCTGAGTTCGTCCTCCGCGGCAACCCTGCGCTCCACATATTCGCCCATCTCCGCCTGGACTTCGCGCAGCTCCTGGCCGACCTCGGTCTTGAGGTCATTGTCGATGGAGAGGATCTGCAATCTGGTTTCGGCAATTTTTCCGGCCGCCTGCGCCTGATAGGCGATCTTTTCGCCGCGCTCGCCGCCGAAAGTGGCCGCCTCGGTGCGCAGGCCGTTCAGGCGCTGGACGGAGACGATCCCCTGTTTGAACAGCGCCTCCTGCGAGGCGATTTCGCCCTGCAGCACCTCAAGCCCTTCCGCATAGGCCATCTCCTGCGCCCTCAGTCCCTCGATTTCGTGCCGATACTGGGCAATCCGCTCCTCGAGCTGCGCTTTCCGGCCGGCGCGCGACTCGCGGCGGAACACGAACAGGCTCGTCTCGCTGTTGATGATGGACGCGACCTCGGGCTCATCGGCGCGTTGTGTCAGCCCCGATGGGAAAGTGATCGCGTCGCGATCGTCCCGCTCGGCCTGCAGGCGGGCAAGCCTTGCCGTGAGTTCATCCAGCCGCTTCACGACGATCGCGAGATTGGCGCGGGTCTGGGTGGCGTCGAGCCGCATCACAACATCGCCGGCCTCGACCGTGTCGCCCTCGCTGACGAATATCTCGCCAACCACGCCGCCCGTGGGGTGCTGAACCTTCTTCACATAACTGTCGACGACGAAATGTCCGGATGCCACGACGGCGCCGGAAAGACTGGTCGCCGCCGCCCATGTGCCGATGCCGCCGACAAGCAGAAGGCTGACGGCAAGTCCGGCAATCAGATGACGGCGGATCGAATGGGAAACCGCATCAATGCGCGCCATCGGGCACCTCTTCCAATGCATTCGATTGCGGGCCGGCCGGCGCGGACGCCGCATCGGCGATCACGCGCAACGGCGTCAGCCCGACGCCCGTCGCCGGGAACCCGCGTGAAGTAACGGACGATGCTGGCTGAAGAACGCGGGACAGGACGTCATCGCGCTTGCCGAAAGCCTTCTGGCGACCGTTTTCGAGCATCAGCAGGAAATCCACGGCCTCGATGGCACTGGGACGATGGGCGACGACCACCGCGATCCCGCCGCGCGCCCGCACGCCCGCGATCGCCCGGATGACCGCCGCCTCTCCGGCCGCGTCGAGATTGGCATTGGGCTCGTCCAGCACCAGAATGAAGGGCTTGCCGTAAAGGGCGCGTGCAAGGCCGATCCGCTGGCGCTGCCCCGCCGAGAGCGCCGAACCGCTTTCGCCGATCTGGGTTTCGTATCCCTTTTCGAAGCGCAGGATGAGTTCATGCACGCCGGCGGCCTCCGCCGCCTCGACGATCCGGGCTGGGTCCGCGCCGGGCTCGAAACGCGCGATATTCTCGGCGATCGTGCCGTCGAAAAGTTCGACGCCCTGCGGAAGATAGCCGATATGACGCCCCAGCATGACGCGGTCCCATTGGTCGAGGCTCGCGCCATCGATCCGCACCTTGCCGGCTGCCGGCAGCCAGACGCCGACGAGCGCACGCACGAAGGTGGATTTGCCGGACCCCGAAGGCCCGATCACGCCGAGCGCATTGCCCGCTTCGATCTTCAGGCTCACGCCCGCAAGGTTCGGAGATTTCTGTCCCGGCGGGACAATCGCGAGCCCCTCGACCCTAAGGTCCCTGCCCGGCTCCGGAAGTTGCAGGACGGATGCTTCGGCGGGAACATGTGCCAGCAGTTCCCTGAGCCGTCCCCAGCCCTGCCGTGCCATCAGGAACGAGCGCCAGTTCGAGATGGCCGTATCGACGGGTGCGAGCGCGCGGCCCATCATGATCGAGCTTGCGATCATCACCCCGGCGGTCACCTCCTGGCGGATGACAAGATAGGCGCCAACGCCCAGAATGGCGGACTGGAGCATGATCCGAAGGGTCCGGGAGAGCGAACCGAGCCCGCCGGAGACATCGCCGGCCTTGCGGTTGGCATCGAGATAGGCGCTGTTGGCGTCCTGCCACCGGGCCGCCAGCACGCCTTGCAGCCCCATGGCGCGAACGACCTCGGCATTGCGGCGCGCCCCTTCCATCATGGCGTTGCGCGTCACGCCGCGCGCGCTGACATCGCGCACCGCCTTCTGCGAAAGCGCGTTGGCGAGCAGCGTCACCGCGATCAGCAACGTCGCGCCGATGAGAGCGGTCATGCCGATCCAGAAGTGGAACAGGAAGCAGATGCCCAGATAAAGCGGCATCCATGGCAGATCGAAAAACGCCGTCGGCCCGTTGCCGCCCAGAAAGCCGCGCACGCTGTCGAGGTCGCGCAGCGGCTGCAGCCCGTCGCCATTGACGCGCGTCAGAAGCGGCGTTTTCAGGATCGCATCGTAGACCCTGCTGGAAAAGGCGCCATCGAAGCGTTCGCCGATCCTGAGCAGCACGCGGGCGCGCAAGGCGTCGAGAACCGCCTGGAAGGCGTAGAGACCCGCCGCCAGCACCGCCAGGCCGACAAGTGTGGGAACGCTGCCGCTCGCCAGCACGCGGTCATAGACCTGCAGCATGAACAGCGGTGAGGTCAACGCCAGAAGATTGACTACACCGCTGATCAGGCCAATGCCCACGGCACTCCCTGCGACCGGGAAGGATACCGTCGCAGCACTATGCTGCGACGGAACCTGTCTGGATGGTCCAAACATTCGTTCCTACCTAGGCGAAAACGAAGTTGTCGGTGGAAAGCTCGGAAACAGTCACGCCAGCCAGCGTGATCGAGCCATGGCCGCCGAGATCGATGTAGGCACCGTCAACGGTATCGGATGCAGCATTGATGATCTCGCTGTAGCTGTCATAGGCCGTGTCGTTCAGGCCGATATAGATATCTTCGTTGGCAGCGTCGAAATCCGTGATGGTATCGTTGCCGATGGCGCTCGCGCCGGTGTCATCCAGCACAAAGCGGAAGGTATCGTTGCCCGAACCGCCGGTCAGCGTGTCGTCGCCGCCAAAGCTGGACTGGGTATCCGCTCCGGCCGTGCCGATCTGCTCCGTGCCCTGTTCGGCGAAGAAATCATACATGCCAGGGAAATTCGTGCCGAAAACGGTCTGGCTTTCGAGTGACCCGTAGTTCGACAGAACGTAGATCGCATAGGTAAAAGTACTCGAGCTGCCGACATTCACGCTGCTGACGTCAATGAGAAGCTCGTCCGTCTGAACATATTCGGAAGAGCCGCCGTCGTAGTGAATTCCCTCGCCGAAATTCAGCGACTCGATCTCCCCGGAAAAACGTCCGGTCGAATATGTGAAGTCGTCGCCATTCAGAATGACGCTGGAAGTCGGCGTGTCGCCGGGATCCGTCGGGTCATATTCCGTGCCGGCACCCCATTGGGTGTAGGTGCCGCCTGAGGCCGGGTTGAAGAACCCGTGATCATAATAAGTGTAGTTGCTGCTCCAGGAATTGAAATAGCCGAGCAAATCGTTGCTGTAGCCATTCTGCTGCGTGATCGTAACTGCCATGGTCCTTTTCCTTCCAAGTTGATGGCGTTCCTCACATTATCCGTCCGGGGACGGACCCCTGTTCGCGGTTGAAGCCGCGAAATTCAAAACGTCAGATTGAGCGATGCCGTGAATGTCCTGCCAGGCGCCGGCAGGTCTGCGGTGCCCATCGAGGGCACGTAGGCGAGATCAGTCACGTTATCGATCGCGAAACGGAGCGCGGCGGTGTCGTTGAACACCCACGAGCCGTAAAGATCGTAGACCGTGTAGTTCTCGACATCGTAGGTTTCGATGTCTCCGGCCTTGCCGCCGTTGGAATGGGTCAACCGGCCGCCGAGCGTCAGGCGCTCGTCGAAGAACCGCAGCCCCGCATCCATGGTCAGGTAGAAGGTCGGCGGCACATAGAGCGTGTCGGAACTCAGCACGTCTCCGGGCTTGAACGGCTTGCTCGTCCCCGATCCCGGTGCCCTTTCGCCGTAATAGGTGTAGGTGTCGGCATAGTCGGTATCGAGAAGGGTTGCCGAGGCGCCGATATAGAACCGCCCGACATCGTAATTGGCCTCGAACTCGATGCCCTTCATGTAGCTTGCGCCATTGAGATTGACGAAGGACTGATAGGCGCGTTCGCCGGTCTCCTTGTAGACGTGGCCGAGCGCGATATAGTCGTCGACCTTGCGGAAGAAGCCGACGGCCTTCATCCTGAAACTGTCATCCCACTGGAGCCATCCGTCCCGGGCATAGTTGACCCCGATCTCGTAGGTATCGGCGCGCTCGGCCTTGAGGTCAGGATTGGGCGCATAGGTCAGCGGCGAACTGCCGATATAGTGCTGACCGCCCCAAAGCTGCTCCATCAGCGTCGGCGGGCGGAAGGTCTTCGCATAGCGGACAAAGGGCTGAAGACCGTCCCACGGTCCGAAGGCCGCCGTCACGGAAGGCAGGAATGCACCGTCGGAACGGTCGATATCGACGTCTTCCTTGACCCACTCCGTCCAAGCCTTTTCGCCCGTGCACAAACTGCGCCATGATTGGGTCTCCTCATCCCAAACGCGGCCGCATTGATACGTGGAAGGGTGGTTTTCTATCCAGACATAGGATCCCGTTCCCTTGATCCTGTACCAGTCATAGCGAAGCCCGCCGGTGAGCGAGAGCCAGTCGGTGGGCTCCAGTGTCGCGCTGGCGAAGCCACTGAAAACATCGCGCGTCCCCGTCGGGTTGGGTCCGGTAAGCCCGGCATTGTCGCTGAGACCTGTGGCACTGTTAATGTAGTCGGCGTCGACGGTTGTCTTGCCGTCATCGTGGAAGCCCTCGATGCCGTAATTGACGGTGAGATCGCCGAGCGGCGTTTCGAAGAAGCTGGTATTGTCGATGCTTCCGCCGAACGTACCGAGCTCGTAATGTGCAGGTGCTGCAAGGATGACGCCGATCAGAAGCTGTTCGAATTCCTGATCGTTCTGCAGGTGGTTGTACCAGAGGTTGACATCGAGATCGACGAGATCGCTCAGAGGGTCCCAGCCGAGATTGGCGGTGAACGTGTTGTTGACCACGTCATACTCGGATTCCTGCGTGCCGCCTTCCAGCGTGCCGGCCGTGATATAGCCGCCGGTGCTGAACTTGGAACTGTTGCGCAGCCAGGAGAGCGTCAGGTCGAGATCGTCTGTCAGTTGGGCCTCGGCCTTGAGGATGCTCGATTCCACCTCGGAACCGGTGAACACCGATACGTTGTCCGACGTGGTCTCCGGATTGAGTTCGATATCGCCGTTCGTGCCGATCTCGTAGGCGCCGATCTTCTTGCGGCTGTAGCCCGCCAGAACCGAGAAACTGTCCGTCAGTTGCGTCGCCGCCGCGATGGAACCGTCGAAATTGAATTCGTTGGAACCGCCGGTTCCATTGAAGGAGAGCCCCCAGTCCTTGTCGCCGGTGATCAGATCGTCGGCGATGATGGTGCGGAAATTGACCGATCCGCCGAGATTGCCCGCCCCGCCGACACCTGAGCCGCCCATCTTGTCGATGTCGATCTCGCGGATGAAGGCAGAATCCACATAGGCGCGCGACGTGGTGCCGTGGCCGGCGATCTGAAAGTTCTGGCGGGCGCCATCGACCATGGTGACGACGCGGTTCTGATCCTGAAGACCGCGAATATTGACTGAAATGCCGGGGTCCTGGCCATTGGAACGGTTGGCATAGACGCCCGCGACATTGTCGAGAAGATCGCCCGCGCTGCGCGACGGCGCGCCGAGAATGGCCTCGCGGGAGACAACGCTGACGGAGCCAGCGGTGTCGTAGACCCAGTCCGGCGTACCCATGAAACCGGCGCCCGACGCCCCCTGAACCCCGGTCGTGACAAAAACCGGCTCAAGCAGCGTCGCCTCGGGATCGTTCATGTACGATATGTCGTCAAAGGACATCGACGAGGCGATGCTCACCGAGCGCGGCCCCGTGACCTGATACTGCAACCCGGTTCCCTGCAGCGCGAGCCCGAGCGCTTCGGTCACCGAGAACCGGCCGCTGACGGCGGTCGTCAGCGTATCGGATGGCACATCGCCGCCATAGAAGATGCGCCAGCCGGTAAGGGCACCGATCCTGGCAACGGTCGAGCCCAGGACCGAAGGCTGAAGGTTGAAATCGTAAACGGAAGTTTCGACAGCAGCGCTGCCGGCAGAGGTTTGTGCGTAAGCCGGAACGGCAAAGGCGACCGACGACAACAACATCGAAGCGAAGCAGAACCGACGCCGCTCGCCCGCTACTCGATACAACATAAATTGAGCATTCCCTGTTTTATCCGCGCCGAACCCGGCGGGAGGCAACCGTGCCTCTCATCAGCTAAAACAAGTGAGATCGCTAAAAGCGAACTTTTTTACTCAAGTTTTTTTTGGAGGCGTCATCTCCACCCTGGCAGAAGATCAGTAGATGACGATCAACCAGGGTGTTAAGCGCTGAACCCGAGCGTCGACGGTCGAGGCGATGGCCTGGATCGCCTGCTCCGGATCATCGGTCGGGAAGCTTCCGGAAACCAGACGCTCGCCGATTTTTCCGCGTGTCACGACCCTGGCGGGCAGATAGCGCTGCAGCGTTGCCATCACCTTGTCGACGGGCTGGCGATCAAAGGAGACCTGTCCATTCATCCAGCCGAGCGCGAGGCTGGTATCGACGTTCCGGACGCTGCCCGGGACGCCATCATCGACATCGACCATTTCCGAAGCACCCAGCAGAGCCGCGTTTTCGCCGCTGCCCGAAACCTTGACCGAACCGGTCTCGACAACCACCGTGACGTCATCGCCAAGCCTGTCAACATCGAACGCCGTGCCGGTAACCTCGACCCGGCCCTTGCCGGCCTCGACGGTGAAGGGCGCGGGAAGGCCGTGCCTGACCTCGAAAAACGCCTGGCCGCGCAGGATCTCGACATCCCGCCGCGCGCTGCCGTCAAAATCAAGCGCCAGCGCGGTATCCGGACCGAGCGTGACGGTCGAACCATCGGGAAGCGGATATTCCCTGATCTGGCCATAGGCGGTCACCACATCGGCCCGCCAGTCCTGCAGCATATTGGAACTGAAAATCAGGAGCGCGGCACAGGCCGTCAGGATGATCGACGCCACCAGAGCGGCCGGCGCAAAGAAACCGGAACGTTGCGTGTGCCGCCGCACCGGCGGGCGACACTCGCCGCCGGCGGCGACGGCGGCAGCCGGCGCGCCCATCATCGCCCACAGGCGGGAAGCCTCGTCATAGGCCCGCCTGTTTCTCGGGCTGTCGCACAGCCACCGCTGAAAGGATGCCTCGGTCGCCGCCGATGTGTTGCCGTCCCGGCGCGCCAGCCAGGCATAGGCGGCTTTCCGCTCCTCGCCGCTCAGCGTGATGGACTGCATGGCCACCTCTTCAAGCTCACTGTTGTTCTCTTCCTTGCTCATGTTCGGCCGGCCTTCCCGGTGCTGTGCGCTACGTAGTTTCACACACATTCAGGCGGAAAAGTAGTCATCGATCGCGGAACGGCAATGTTCCATCGCCCGCACCAGATGCTTTTCGACGGCGCGAACCGATATGCCGAGATCGGCGGCGATGTCGGCATTGTTCTCACCGTGCAGGCGACGTCTTATGAAGATGGTCCGGGTTCGCTCGGGCAATTCCGCAAGCGCCGCTTCCAGAGCCGTCATCGCCTGCGTGCTCTCAACCGCATCCTGGGAAGATGGCGAGCCGTGATAAAGCTGCTCGGTCGTCAGCGCCGACATGATCCGCGAACGCCGGGAACGGCCGGAAAGATAGTTCAGGCTCTCGTTTCGCACGGTCGCGAACAGGATTTTGGTGCTCTCTTCCTCGCTTTGCCGGCCTTCCGCCGCCAGAAGCTTGGCAAAGGCCGTCTGAACGATATCGGCGGCGGCTTCGCGGTCATGGACCCTGCGAAAGGCGATCTGCTCGACATGTCCCCGATGCATGGCGAAAAGCCGCGCCAATTGGTGTTTCCACGAAGTCATAAGAAACCAACGCTCCTTGCAACCTGCAGCCGATTTTAGATTGCGCGTTCGAGGTCGCCCATGCCCACAAAGCCGATGATCATTTGCCAGCATGGAAGCGCTCTCCGAGGTGAGCTATTAAACATGATTAATTAATTCAAGTTTATTTTCTGCACGGCGTTTATGAATTTTTCGTTGCGATCCACGGGGAATTTTCATGAAGGCTGAAAGACGGGGCCCGAAAAAACTGAACAGCGGGAATAATTGGAATGTCTGCCTGACTTCAGCATAAATGCCGGAAACCTAGCCCGGCATTCAAGGCGAAAGTGGCGTTTGCCGCCAGCCAGAGTAAGCAGCCGGTGGTGGAATTATCCCTGCAGTTCGATGTGCCCGCCAGTTCAAGCAATGGAGAGATCAGTTCCTTGAGGGGGCGACCTGCGAATTTGGCAATGAAACCAAGGCGGAACTGGCAGGGCCAATCGTTGATGTCAAAACCCTTGATGCCTCGGTCGCTGTCGAGCATGCGGCTATTGGTTGCATGCCGTTCAAGGATTCTCGGCATCGCAGTATGCGCAAATAACCGGTCTCACTGCGTCAACTTGACCCGCCCCTGCAGCAATCGTTGACCGATCTCATAAAAGATGAATACAAAATACATGTTTTATCTTTGACGTGTTCGCCAGCGACCGTCCCATACCCAGACCGGTGTGCCCTTGTTCCGTTTATTCAGCCTTTCGTTTCTCGCGCCAACCACCACAATGGCCCCGACGCAAGCCGCAGATCATGTCATGAACATGCTCAACCGGGTTGACGATGATATTCGAGCCCGGCCTGCTCACCATTCAGCCCGGCAACGAAGCGCACTGTGTCGCCGGGCTAGGACACACGGGGCAGCCGCTCGCATTTTCCGTGGAGACGAGGATAGCAATCGCACTGATCGTTATCGCGATCGCAATCCGAACTCTTCCCGAATTCGGGATCGCATCCGAACTCGTCGGTCACCATCACGCAGTGGAGGCAATTTTCAGGGCCGGCGGCTTTCTGCTCTGGCTAAGGGTCTACTGGCCGGCGTTCTCCGATCCTGCAACACTCAACCAACATGATCGCTGAGAAGAACAATGACGACAATGGCAAGACTGCGCGCATGGCAGGGTCCGGCGATTTTCAGCTATGGCTTCCGGCCCTTCTTCCTTTTCGGCGCACTTGACGCCGCCCTGCTGATCGCGCTCTGGGTGCCCTGGTATCTGGGCTTCATCCAGGTGCCGAGCATGTTCACGCCCGTCTCATGGCATGTCCACGAACTGCTTTACGGCTATGTTCCGGCGATCATCGCGGGCTTTCTTTTGACCGCCGTTCCCAACTGGACGGGACGTCTACCGGTGGTCGGTTGGCCGCTTGCGGGCCTGTTTGGCCTCTGGCTTGGCGGGCGAGTCATCGTCGCCTTTTCGGTTTCGCTCCCGCCCGCCCTTGTCTATCTCGCTGCCCTTGCCCTCCCTCTGGCGCTGATCGGTTTTCTGACCCAGGAAATCCTGGCCGGACACAATTGGCGGAACCTGAAGGTGATCGTGGTCCTTTCGCTGTTTACCACCACGCAGATCCTGTTTTACTACGAAAACATCCGCTACGGCACGTCGGTCTATGCCGAACGCGCCGCCATCGCCCTCGTTATCATGCTCATCCAGATCATCGGTGGTCGGGTGGTTCCAAGCTTTACCCGCAACTGGCTCAAGAAGCAGGGTTCTCCGGTTCTTCCGCCTGCTTTCGGCGAATTCGACCGGTTCGTGATGGTGATGAGCGCAGCCGGTCTTGGCGCATGGATCGCGTTTCCCGCGTTTGACACAAAAGAGCCGGTGCTGGGCTTGCTTCTGATGGCCATCGGCGCCTTCAACCTGTTCCGGCAATGGCGCTGGCGGCCTCTGCAAACCTTTGCCGAGCCGCTGGTCTTCATTCTGCATCTTGCATTCCTGCCGGTCAGTCTCGGCTTCGTCTTCGCCGGCTATGCTGCTTTCACGGGCAATGGGGGCGCTGAAAGTGCGGCGATCCATTGCTGGACTGTCGGCGCCATCGGCGGCATGACGCTTGCCATCATGACCCGCGCCAGCCGCGGCCACACCGGCCATACGCTGACGGCACCGCCGGCCACTGTCGCAATCTATCTGGCGATCATGATTGCACTGGTCCTGCGTCTTGTGGCTGCTTTCAATCCCAACTGGACGTTCACGCTGATGCCCCTTGCCGGTCTGGCGTGGGTCATCGCCTTTGCCGGCTTCTGCATTGTCTACGGACCGATGCTGTTCAAGCCCCGCAGCTGAAACGGTTACAGCCAGGCCAGCGGATCGACGCCGATCAGCAGGCGGTGCCCCTGCAACAGAAACCAGGTATAGAAGGCCAACCCAACGCCCGTCCAAAGCCAGAAATCTCGATCCGCGCGCAGACGCGAGCGCCCTTCAACGAGCGCCAGAAACGGCACGACGGAGGTTTGCGCGCGCACGATCGCCCATTCGGCATCGCCGAGCCGGCGCCGCGCCCTTCGGTCGAGCACAGACATTCCGGCAAGCGCGAGCAGCCCCATGCCGCCAAACAGGATCAGCGACACGACATCCCCGTTCGGCGGAATATGCGCGAGCGACCAGATCAGAAAGCCGATCAGCACAGGGTGGCGGGTTATGGCGGTAATCTTGCCTTGCGCGCCCGCCGCACCGCTGCGCCGGAAGGTGATGGAAAGCCGGTTTTGCGCCGCGAGCCCCGCAGCAATGAACCAGAAGGCGAACGGCATCGCAATCACCGGAACAAGGGCCTGCCAGGGCGCTGGATACCAGAGATAAATCATCGGCGCAGATCGGGCCGCGACGATGATCCAGACCAGAAGCAGGATCGAAAGAAAAGAATAGGCGAAGAGGTAGGCAGGACGCCCCAGCAGGGCAATCAGCCGTGCCCGCACGGGCGGCGCCGGCGGAATGACATGGGCCAGTAGGAAAACGACAATCGCGAGCAGAAAATTCGTCATGTTTTGGTCCCGTCTCCCGCCGACATTTAAGATTCATCTACGATATATGATAATACCGGCAACAGAGAAAATACCCGGATGCGGAACATCCTCTGTGTTCCGCCGCCACAGCATCCACGGAGCGCGCCCATGCGTCTGACAACCTTTTCCGATTATGCGCTGCGCGTGCTGATGTACGCGGCATCAGCCGGTGACCGGCTGATCACCATCGAGGAGACATCGGCCGCCTATGCAATCTCGAAGACACATCTGATGAAGGTCGTGAACGCGTTGACCAGACACGGATATCTGGTCAGCGTACGCGGTCGCTCCGGTGGTTTCCGGCTGGCACTGCCGCCCGAGCGGATCAATCTCGGTGCGGTCGTTCGTGCAACGGAGGCCGATTTCGCGCTTGTCGAATGCTTTGCGACCGGGAACCAGTGCGTGGTCACAAACACCTGCAAGCTGCCGGCGATCCTGAACGAAGCACTCACATCCTTCCTCAACGTTTTCGACCACTACACGCTCGCCGACATCGTGCTCTCGCCTCACGTCTTCGGGCCGGGCTCGCCGCCCCTGCCTTCCCCCTCATAAGGCCAGGCGGCAACGCCTGGATGCAAGCAGGATGAATGCCATGCGCCTTGTCTATGAATTCAAACCGCAAAGCAGTGGGTCAAGCCCGGTATCGCCCCGGCGGCCAGTTGTCCGAGGGCATCGGAGCGTTTGACAGGTCCGTGATCAACGTCGCGAGGCCCCGCGCGGTATATTCCAGCAGCGCCCTGCCCTTGTCGGCCGTTGCACGGCTCGCATTGCCTGTCACGCCGTCAGAGTTGAGGTCCTGCGCCTTCCATCCCAGACCGCCGACGCGCCCACCGCCGGGATTGGCGGAAAGCTGCCCGGTTCTTGCTTCGATTTCATCGACCGATGACGGAAAGTCGCCGAGGTTTTTTGTCACGACAAGTTCCGGATGCAGCGCCAGCATCAGTGACGTTTCGATATCGCCGCCGTGAAAGCCGGTGCGGATCTCATCCTCGGTGAAAAGCCCGTCGGGATAGCCGGCATCGAACCAGGTGGCATAGGCGCCCAGAACGTTGTGGCGCACGCGCTGGTCGAGTGCGACGGCGGCGAGCAGCCCCGCCTGTCCGCCATGGCTGTTGAAGATCAGGATGCGTTTCAGCCCTGTGGAGCGCACCGCGCAGTCGAGCACCCGCGTCCAGGACTGCATCAGATCGGGCGCGGGATGGGCGAGCGAACCGGCATAATCGAGATGTTCCTGCGACGCGCCAACCGGCTGTAACGGCAGGACCACGGCGGGAATATCGTCGCCGAGCCTCTCAAGCGCGGCTGCGACGATGCCGTTGTTGATGAGGCAATCGGTTCCGACCGGCAGATGCGGGCCATGTTGCTCGGTCGCCCCGACGGGCAGTACCGCGACGGTGTTTTTCGGCAGCGCCGCATGTTCCGGCGATGTCATCTCCAGCCAGTAGCGTTTCATCCCTGCTCTCCTGCAATCACCTGTGCATTGAATTTTGCCAGCCCCTCGGCAATGCGCGCGAGATCAAGCCCGTTAACGCTCGATACCTCCTCGATCAGCGCAGCGGGAATGTTTTCCGCGCCGTTCCAGGCGGCGGCAACCGAACCGGCGATCATCGCGATCGTATCGCTGTCATTACCGCCATTGACGGCTGCGACGATCGCTTGCCACGGGTCGCCATCCGCAGCGGCGATGAGGCCGAAAGCATGCGGCACGGCTTCCGCCATGGCAACGCCATTGCCGATCACCTCGATCAGCTCTGCCCGCGCCGCCTCGAGATCCGCCTTGTAGCGGAGACCGACCTCGATGGCGATCTCGATACGGCGCAACACGCCCGCGCCACCAACGATACGACCGCTGCGGCGCGCTTCGGCCTCGCCCTGCCGCGCGCCTTCAATCGCCGCCTCGAAAACCGTCATTGATCGGTCGCCCGAAAGGCCAACGGCAATCGCGCCCGCAACGGCGGAAGCGCCGGCATAGGCGATCTGGGTATTGTGCGTCGGCGCCGACATCAGGCAGGCGAGCCTGACAGCTTCGGAAAGATTGCCAGCCGCCGCGCAGCCCGCTGTCGGCGCGCGCATGGCGCCGCCGTTTGACGTGCCGAACATGCAGGAATAGACCTCCGGCGTGGCCACGGCCTCTGCGGGCGCACCGGCGCGCATCGCTTCCACGGCAATGCGGGTCGTCGGGCCGGCAAAGCGCTGGAACATTTCCTCGTCATGCGACCAGTCGATGAAACCGGCAATCGCATCGGCGGAGACCGGCGGGCGATCAAGCCCGATAATTCGCTTGGCCATAGCCAGCATCTGCGTGGCGTCATCCGTCAGCCGGCCCGGCGCGAGCCCCTTGGCGAAGGGCGTTTTCTCCGGCGGCGTGCGAAAGGTCGTCACCGGCCCGCCGAAAACCCGGACGATTTCATCCGGGTGCATGCATTCGGTGGCGGCGCCCAGCGCATCGGCGACACAGGCAGCCGACAATACGGCCTCGATTGCTTTCGACGTGGTTGCCATTTTCTACAGTCTTTCCTTCATCTTTTCTTTCACTAGCGCCTCGGCGGCTGCGTCGTCGCACCGTCCCGTTTCCAGGAAATGCGCGGCGGCGGCCGTGCCGAAGACCAGCGCCGCGTCAAACCGGCGTCCGCGCCGCATGGCCGTGGCAAGACCGGCCAGAAACACATCGCCTGCGCCGGTCGTGTTGCGCGGCGTCACCCTGAACGCCCCGACGCGATGAACCGCACTGCCGTCGATTGCGACCAGCCCCTCCGAGCCGAGGGTGACGACCGCCTTGCGACGACCATCGGCGGCCAGGAAACGCGCCAGTTCTTCAGCGGCTTCATCGATCGGTCGTTCATTTCCGCTGCGCGCCATCCACGCTTCCAGAACCTGCCGGTTGGTGACCACCAGCGAGGCGAAGGGAAGGATGTTTTCCATTGCCCGCCAGCCCCAGCGCTCGATTTCCGGCAGTTCGAGATCAATCAACCGGTCTATGCCCTTTTCCGCCGCACGGTCGAACAGGCGCGCCACGGCCTCTGGATGGAAGAAGTTGGACACGACCGTGTCATCCGGCTGCAGCGTCACCGTGTCGCCGATCACCGCCAGCGTTTCCACGGGCACCGGATCGATCAGGATCGCCTTCTCGCCGGTGCGGTCGACGATGATGGTGGCGGACGCGGTGATGCTGTCGGCCTTGACGTCAACGGCCTCGGTGCTCATGCCGCGTTCGGCGAGCCACTGCATCAGGATCGCGCCCTCACCGTCATCGCCGATGGTCGAGACCAGCCGGGCATCCTCGCCAAGCCGGCTCAGCGCCCAGGCGCAGTTGAGCGGCGGCCCACCCGCGCGTTCTTCCTTTTCCTTGATGAAGGCCTTTTCATCATGGCCGGGCAGGTCATCGACGCTCAAGACCCGGTCGAGCACGAGCGGGCCGAGACAATAGACGGCGCCGCTCATGGAAGCGCCACCTTCGCGCCGGTTACGGGATCGAACAGCAGCGGCTCGGCCTCATCGATGCGGATATGCGCCGCCTTGCCGAATGCCGGCGGACGCGCTCGCGTCGGCACGGCAATACGATGTTCGCCGAGCGCAACATGCACCAGCCAGGAGCCGCCGATATATTCGCTGGAATGCACCTCGCCGGTAATTGTCAGCGGCCCGGACTCGTCGGCGAAGGAGAGCCGGTCAGACCTCAAGCCGAGCAGAACCGGCTTTCCGTTCTGCCGGTCGATGGCCGCGGCGAGCGACCTTGACGGGGCAAATGCCGTGCCGCCAATGCCGTAGCCCCTGGCTGTCTTATCCACCGGCAACAGGATCGCCGGCGGGCTGCCGACGAAGGTTGCCACAAAAGCCGATGCGGGATGCTCGTAGATCACCTCGGGCGTGTCGTGCTGCAGCACATAGCCATTGGCCATCACCGCCACGCGGTCGGCCATGCTCATCGCCTCTTCCTGGTCGTGGGTGACCATCACCGTGGTGAGCCCGATGCGCTCATGCAGCTCGCGAATATCGACGCGCACGCTTTTTCTGAGCACCGCATCGAGATTGGAGAGCGGCTCGTCAAGCAGCAGCAGTTTCGGGCGGATCACCAGTGCGCGGGCAAGGGCAACGCGCTGCTGCTGGCCGCCGGAAAGCGCGTTGGGCATGCGGGCGGAAAGTCCGTCAAGCTTGACGAGATCGAGCGCCTCCGCCACGCGCCGATCGGCCTCGTCTCCCTTGATGCCGCGCATATCGAGGCCGAAACGGATATTGGCGTCGACCGTCATGTGCGGAAAAAGCGCATACGACTGGAAGACAATGCCGATATCGCGCCTGTAGGTGGGGATCGCGTCCAGCCCCTCGCCCGCCAGGGCCATCTGCCCTTCGGTGGCCTTTTCAAGACCGGCGATGATCTTCAAGAGCGTGGTCTTGCCGCAGCCGGAGGG
>NZ_DEPM01000252.1:0-2649 GCF_002358775.1 Martelella sp. UBA3392 | reverse complement strand
GACATCTCCCCCTCAAGGGGGGAGATTGTTTGGAGGTCTTGGATGTTCTTGCGCAAAAAATCCACTACGCCGCCGCCAAACCGCACCCTCATTCCGCCTCCGTCGACCACCAGCCGGCGGGGAAGTCGAGGCCGTATTCGGGGAATTCGCCGTGGGTGATCCTGTTCCAGTAGGCGATGCGGTAGTCGCGCGAATAGTAGAGCGGGATGATATAGTCATTGGCGAGCAGCACCCGGTCGAGCGCCTTGGTGGCGGCGACCAGCGTGTCGCGGTCATCGGCGAACACAATTTTCTGGATCAGCGCGTCGACGCCGGGGTCGGAAATGCCGGCATAGTTTTCCGAGCCCGGCTGGTCGGCCGATTGCGAACCCCAATAGTTGAACTGCTCGTTGCCCGGGCTCAGCGACTGCGCCCAGAGTTCCCAGATCATGTCATAGTCGAAGTCATTCACCCGGTTCTGGTATTGCGAGGTGTCGACAACGCGGACCGTCGCGTCGATGCCGAGCTTGCGCAGGTTTTCGACATAGGGCAACACGACGACCTGAAGGGTGGGATTATCAAGCAGGATTTCGAAGGCGAAGGGTTCGCCGGTCTCGCTGTTGACCAGCTTGCCGCCCTGTCTTTCAAATCCGGCCTCTCTCAGAAGCTCGAAAGCCTTTTGCAAGTTGGCGCGCGCCTCCTCCTGCGTGCCGCCCACCGGCAGCTTGTTGGCCTTGTTGAACACGTCCGGCGGCACAAGATCGCGCACGGAATCGAGGATCTGCAATTCCTCGCCCTTGGGCAGGCCGGATGAGGCCAGATCGGTTCCGAACCAGAAGGAATTGTCGCGCGCATAGGCGTCGCTCAACTGGTTCTTGTTGATCGTCTCGAAATCGAAGGCGTAGATCAGCGCCTCGCGCACCCGCTTGTCATCGAACGGCGCGCGGCGGTTGTTGGGCACCAGCGCCTGCATGATGCCGGCGGTGCGCAGCGGATTGGGCACCGCCTCGCGGGTGACGTCACCGTCCTTCACCGCCGGGAAATTATAGCCGGTCGCCCAGCGCTTGGCCCGGGTCTCGACCCAGAAATCGAAGGTGCCGGCGCGGAAGGCCTCGAAGGCGACGTCGAGATCGGCGAAGTAGAGATATTTCACCGTGCCGAAATTGTTGCGCCCGACGTTGACGTTGAGGTCCCTGCCCCAATAATCGTCGTTCAGGCGATAGGTGATCGACGAACCCGGATTGACGGTGTCGACCACATAGGGGCCCGAGCCCACAATCTTCTCCAGCGTGCTGGCCGAGATGTCGTGGACGACAGGGCCGTCCTCATCCTCGAACCAGTGCTTGGGCAGGACCAGAAGCTGACCGACGATCTGCGGCAGTTCGCGGTTTCCCGTCTCGTCGAAATGAAACGTCACCTCGCGCTCGCCGGTCGCTTCGGCGCTGGTCACATGGCGGTAGTAATTGGCATATTGGGCGTTCAGCTTCTTGAAGCTGTCGAAGGAGAACACGACATCTTCCGGCGTCACCGGCTCGCCGTCGGAGAATTTCGCTTGCGGATTCAGCCTGTAGGTGACCGAGGACAGGTCCTCGGGGTAGCGGAAAGCCTCGGCCAGAAGGCCGTACATCGCGTTGATCTCGTCCTGAGACGAGGTCATTAGCGTTTCGAACACCAGCCCAAGACCGATCGCCTTGTTGCCGCCATATGGCACGGGATTGAGCGAATCGAAGGTGCCGGTTGCCGAAAGCTTCAACTCGCCGCCCTTCGGCGCTTCCGGATTAGCGTAGTCGAAATGCGCGAAATCCTGCGCGTATTGCGGGCTCCCGGTCAGCGCCGTGGCATAATGCCAGTCGCCGCCGCCATTGTCCTCAGCCAGAACAGGGGGGGCTGAAAGCCCCGCGACGGCGATCACGATCGCCCGAGCAGCCTTTATCCACATGGTTTTTGCCTTCTGCGTGCTTGCTTTTCTCGTTTCCGCAACAAGAATAAGCAAATATCGGCATGGGTGCACAAGTGGCCATTTCGCGAAAACATGGTGGCAGCGGGTTTTGCGCCTGTCGTTTCGGCCAGAACGCGCGGCATGGAGGGAGTAACAGCATGCGGTGGATCAAAGCCCTGTCCGCGGTCCTCGCCCTTGCGATGACGGCATCTTCCGCCGTTGCCGAGGATTTCCCGCCGCCCGCCAAGGTACTGTTTGCGTCGGAAACCGCGCCGACCGCCGGCAAGCCGCAATCGATCGGCTTTTATTCCAAGGGCTGCCTCGCCGGGGCCGAGGCGCTGCCGATCGACGGGCCGACATGGCAGGCGATGCGGCTCTCGCGCAACCGCCGCTTCGGCCACCCCGATACCATCGCGCTGATCAAGAAACTGTCGCGCGAGGCCGCGCAATATGATGGCTGGCCGGGGCTGCTGGTCGGCGACATCTCCCAGCCGCGCGGTGGACCGATGCTCTCCGGCCATGCCTCGCATCAGGTGGGGCTCGACGCCGATATCTGGCTGAACCCGATGCCCGACCGGCAACTGACGCTGCGCGAGCGGGAAGACATCTCCGCTCAATCCGTGCTGAAGAACGACGGCACGCTGTTCGTCGATCCGGAGAAATTCACCCCGGCCCACGAGCGGCTGATCATGCGGGCGGCGAGCTATCCGGAGGTGCAGCGCATCTTCGTC
>NZ_DEPM01000199.1:0-3244 GCF_002358775.1 Martelella sp. UBA3392 | reverse complement strand
CGCAGTGACCGTCGGCATTCTCCTGCGCGGAAAATGGTTTTTCGACCGGACGGTCGCAATACGGAGTAGCTCCACATGAATCTCTCATCGATGCTCGCAGCGCGCCATGCAGAAGGCCGTCCCATCCACGTCGGCCTGATCGGAGCAGGCAAGTTCGGCTCCATGGTTCTGGCCCAGGCGCGCAAGATCGCCGGCTATCACATCGTCGGCGTTGCGGATCTGGATGCCGGCAAGTCGCGGGCTTCACTGAAGCGCACTGGCTGGCAGGCCGAGGAATACGACGCCACGTCGCTTTCCGACGCGATGGACACCGGCAAGACCTTTGTCACCGAGAGCGCGGCCGACCTGTGCGCGTTCGAGGGCATCGACTGCATCATCGAGGCGACCGGCCATCCGATTGCCGGTACCCGGCATGCGCTGCAGGCGATCGACGGGATGAAGCATATCGTCATGGTCAATGTCGAGGCCGATGTCATGTGCGGTCCGATCCTGGCGGCTAGGGCGCGCGCCAAGGGACTCGTCTACTCCATGGCCTACGGCGATCAGCCGGCCTTTATCTGCGAGCTGGTCGACTGGGTCCGCTCCTGCGGTTTCGAGCTGATCTCCGCCGGCAAGGGCATGAATTTCGAGCCGCGCTACCGATATTCGACGCCGGATACCGTATGGGGATTTTTCGGCTGGACCGAGGAGGAAGTGGCAAAGGGCGACTTCAACCCTAAGATGTACAATTCGTTCACGGATGGCACCAAGGCCGCGATCGAAATGGCGGCCGTTGCCAACGGGACCGGGCTCGACTGCCCGGATGACGGACTGGCCTTCTACCCCTCCGGCCTTCAGGATCTCGCCTCGGTCTTCAAGCCGGCATCCGAAGGCGGCCGCATGCCGAAGTCGGGCCTTGTCGATATCGCCGCCAGCCAGGAACCCGATGGCCGCGAAGTGCTGAACAATATCCGTTACGGCATGTTCGTCACCTTCAAGGCACCGGACGAATATACCCGTGACTGCTTCAAGCAATACGGTCTCCTGACGGACAAGTCCGGCTGGTATGGCTCGATGTGGCGCCCCTTCCACCTGATCGGTCTGGAAACCTCCGTTTCGGTCCTGTCCGCGGTACTCCGCGGTGAGCCGACCGGATCTTCAAAGGAGTATCGCGGCGATGCCGTGGCTGCCGCCAAGGGCGAGTTCAAGGCCGGCGACATGCTGGACGGCGAAGGCGGCTATGCTGTTTGGGCCAAGGCGATCCCGGCCACCATTTCGAGCAAGATCGACGCACTGCCGATCGGCCTTGCCCATAACGTCAAGCTCAAGAACCCGATCAAGCGCGATCAGGTCGTTCGCATGTCCGACGTGGAACTCGTTGATGATCTCGACGTCGTCGCTCTGCGCCGCGAACAGGTAAGCAGCATGGGACCAAAGGCGGAGAAGGCGGCATGAGCTATGTCGTCCTGCCGCAGTTCGATGTTGCCGAGGACAATCTGGCGGCCTTCCTTGAGGCCGCTCGTGACGATGCGGAAAAGTCACTTGCGCTGGAACCGGGCTGCCGCCAGTTCGACGTCTTCGTTGACCGGAGCCGTTCGCCGGTGAAGGTGATGTTCTACGAAGTCTATGACGATCGCGCGGCATTCGACGCCCATCTCGAGACGCCGCATCTGACGGCGTTTCGTGACGCCCTGTCGCTCGTCGAGGAAGGTCCTGTCGGGTTCTTCGAGCGGGTGATGCCATGAGGAGCATCCAATGAGCAGGCCGAAGATTGCGGTTCTCGGAACGGGCCTGATGGGAGGCCCGATGGCGGCCAATCTGCTCGGCGCCGGCTTTCAGGTCACCGTCTGGAACCGCAGTGCAGAAAAGACCGCCCCACTCGCGGCCAAGGGCGCCGGGCTTGCCGGCAACCCGGCGCGCGCCGTTGCCGATGCCGATGCGGTGATCGTCATGCTATCCTCAGGGCCAGTCTGTGAGGACGTGCTTTTCGGCAGCGGGGCAGCGGCCAATGCGATGCGCAAGGGCGCATTGCTGATCGTGATGTCATCGATCGGCATGGGCGAGGCAGAGGCCATGGCCGAGAGGGCGCAAGCTCTTGGCCTCAGGTGGCTCGACGCTCCGGTTTCCGGCGGAACGCCTGCTGCGACGAACGGGTCGCTGTCGATCATGGTCGGCGGGCAGACGGTAGACGTGCGCGCGGCAAGCCCAATCCTGTCTGCGATGGGGCGCGTCGTTCACATCGGCCCTGCCGGCACGGGCGCGCTCACCAAACTCATCAACCAGTCGCTGGTCGCAAGCACGCTTGTGGCGGTTTCGGAAGCACTGCTGATGGCGGAAAGGGGCGGCGCGGACCTTGCCAAGGTGCGCGAAGCGCTGCTTGGCGGCTTTGCCGCTTCGAAAATCCTCGATCTGCACGGCCAAAGGATTATTGCCGGCAACTTCCAGCCCGGAGGCCCGGCAAAATACCAGGTCAAGGACACCGAGGCGGCGCTCGACGTCGCCGACGATCTCGGACTCGACCTGCCAGCCCTGAAGCTTGCGGATGCATTGTTCTCGTCGCTTGTCGAACATGGCGGCGCGGATCTCGATCATTCGGCGCTGTTTCTCGAATTGAAGCGGCGCAATGGCGACGACCTGTCGGAAAGCGCCTTGAAAACCTGAACACCCAGTTCATCAACCACGGGAGGAGACCCAAAATGAAAAATGCACTCAACCTTACCCGCCGCCGTCTGATGCACGGCCTGGCCGCGGCCGCGATGGTGATCGCCGGCAGCAGCATTGCCGGTTCCGCATTTGCCGCGACGACATTGCGCATTGCAGTTCCCGATCCGGCAGAAAGCTCGGTCGGGCGCGCAGCCTCGCGCTTTGCGGAACTGGTCGAGGAGAAGACCGACGGCGAAGTGATATTCCAGGTGTTTCCCGATGGCGTGCTGTTCGGCAAGGACCAGAACGCCGCGATCAACCAGCTTGGCTCCGGCGCCCTTGACGGGCTGATCCTGGCCTCGTCGGTCTACGCCTCGTTCGAGCCGAAGATGAACGCCATTTCGCTGCCCTACCTCTTTACCGATTACGACCAGTTGAAGGCCTATCTTTCGGGCGCTCCGGGACAGGAGCTGATTGCCTCCGTCGAGCGGCTGAACATCAAGGGCCTCGGCTTCTTCTTGCGCACCTTCCGCGACGTGACCACCCGTGACCAGCCGATTACCACGGCGGCGGATTTCAAGGGACTGACGCTGCGCACGCCCAACAATCCGCTGTTCGTCAA
>NZ_DEPM01000272.1:0-13889 GCF_002358775.1 Martelella sp. UBA3392 | reverse complement strand
CGGACTTGATCCGAGCATCCAGGCCACACGATGAGCGCTGCTTGCACGCTCTGCCAGAGCCAACATCCCTTCGGGAATGTCCAACAAAAAGAGGCCGGGACGAACCCGGCCTCTGCATTCCGATAGGCTTCGCGAAGCTTACAGCAGCTTGCCCATGGCGACGGCGACGTCGCCCATGCGGTTGGAGAAGCCCCATTCATTGTCGTACCACGACAGGACGCGCACGAGCTTGCCTTCGAGAACCTTGGTCTGCAGACCGGAGAAGATCGAGGAGGCCGGGTCGTGGTTGAAGTCGCGGGAGACCAGCGGCTCTTCGCTGTATTCCAGAACGCCCTTCAGCTTGCCTTCGGCGGCTTCCTTGATCGCGGCGTTGACTTCTTCCTCGGTCACGTCGCGGGTCGGCACGAATTTCAGGTCGACGACCGAGACGTTCGGGGTCGGAACGCGGATCGAGGAACCGTCGAGCTTGCCCTTCAGTTCCGGAATGACGAGGCCGATCGCCTTGGCCGCGCCCGTCGAGGTCGGGATGATGGAGAGGGCCGCCGCGCGGGCGCGGTAGAGGTCCTTGTGCATCGTGTCCAGCGTCGGCTGGTCGCCGGTGTAGGAGTGGATCGTGGTCATGTAGCCACGCTCGATGCCGAACTTCTCATGCAGCACGTAGGCGACGGGCGCGAGGCAGTTGGTGGTGCACGAACCGTTGGAGACGATGATGTCGTCCTTGGTAAGCTGGTCGTGGTTGACGCCATAGACGATGGTCTTGTCTGCGCCGGCGGACGGTGCGGATACCAGAACGCGCTTCACGCCGCTCTGCAGCAGGATTTCCGCCTTTTCCTTGGCGGTGAAGATGCCGGTGCATTCCAGCGCGATATCGACGTCGCTCCAGGGCAGGTCCTTGGGGTCGCGAATGGCGGTCACGCGCATCGGGCCGCGGCCGGCGTCGATCGTGTCGCCATCTACCTTCACCTCATGGGGGAAACGGCCATGAACGGAGTCGTATTTCAGAAGGTGGGCGTTGGTTTCAACCGGGCCGAGATCGTTGATGGCAACGACTTCGATATCGGTGCGGCCGGATTCGATGATGGCGCGCAGAATGTTGCGGCCGATGCGGCCAAAGCCATTGATGGCAACTTTTACAGTCATGTCAGAAACTCCCTATTCGCGAATAGTTTCACAAAGTCCCAAGGCCGCACATCTCTGGAAGCTTCCGGGGAGGGAGCGGAGAAAACGGTCTTGCGAGGCCTCGGCCCCGATATAAACAGTTACGACCGGAATTTCAGCAAACAACTTTGGTTTACGGCATTTTCCGGCCTGCCGCCCGGTTTTGGAGCCGGGCGGCTTGCGGTTCGTCAAATCAGGCGCGCTTCTTTTCCACGGCCTTGACCACGGCATCGGCGGTGATGCCGAAATGCTCGAACAGCGCCTCGCCCTTGCCGGACGCGCCGTAGCCGGTCATGCCGATGAAGATGCCGTCCGAGCCGATGAACTGGTCCCAGCCCATGCGCACGCCGGCTTCGACGCCGACCTTGATCGGCGAATTGCCGATGATCGCCTTCTGGTAGTCTTCCGGCTGTTCGAAGAACAGTTCCATGCAGGGCACGGAAACGACGCGGGTGGAAATGCCCTTGCCGTCGAGCGTCTTCTGCGCCTCGACCGCGAGCCCCACTTCGGAGCCGGCGGCGAAGATCGTGACTTCGGCATCATTCGCCGGGATCAGATCATAGGCGCCGGTCGCGCACAGGTTCTTCTCGGTATATTTGGTGCGCACCGCCGGCAGGTTCTGGCGGGTCAGCGCGAGGCCCGAGGGGGCATGCTTGCTTTCCAGCGCGAGCTGCCAGCATTCGGCGGTTTCCATCGCATCGGCCGGGCGGAACATAAGAAGGTTCGGCACGGCGCGCAGCGAGGCCATCTGCTCGACCGGCTCGTGGGTCGGGCCATCCTCGCCGACGCCGATCGAATCATGCGTCCAGACATGGATGACGCGAATGCCCATCAGCGCCGCCAGGCGCACCGAGGTGCGGCAATAGTCGGAGAAGATCAGGAAGCCGCCGGAATAGGGGATCAGCCCGCCATGGAGCGCGATGCCGTTCATGGCAGCCGCCATGGCGTGCTCGCGGATGCCCCAATGCATGAACCGGCCGGAGAAGTCGTCCGGCGTGATCGGCGCGGTCTGGCTGGTATTGGTGTTGTTGGAGCCGGTCAGGTCGGCCGAGCCGCCGAAAGTTTCCGGCACAACACCATTGATGACTTCGAGCGCGTTCTGCGAGGATTTGCGCGAGGCGAGCGTCGGCTTCTCCTCGGCAAGCTCCTTCTTGTACTTCTGGATCGCACGGTCGAACGAGCCCGGCAGGTCGCCGGCGAAGCGGCGGTTGAATTCCGCCTTCACATCGGCCTTGGCGGCGTTGAGCTTCTTTTCCCACTCGACGCGGGTCTTGGTGGAGCGCAGGCCCGCGACGCGCCAGGCGTCGAGGATTTCCTCCGGAACCTCGAATGCCGGATATTCCCAGCCGAGCGCCTTGCGGGTCGCTGCGATTTCCTCGTCGCCGAGCGGCGAGCCGTGAACCTTGTTGGTGCCGGCCTTCTTGGGCGCGCCGTAACCGATCGTGGTCTTGCAGGCGATCAGGGTCGGCTTGTCGGACTTGTGCGCCTCTTCGATCGCGGCCGCGATCTCATCCGGATTGTGACCGTCGATATCGATCGTGTGCCAGTTGCAGGCCTTGAAGCGGGCGATCTGGTCGGTCGAATCGGAGAGCGAAACCGCGCCGTCGATGGTGATCGAGTTGTTGTCCCAGAACAGCACGAACTTGTTCAGCTTCAGGTGGCCGGCAAGCGAGATCGCCTCCTGGCTGATGCCTTCCATCAGGCAACCGTCGCCGCAAAGCGCATAGGTGTAATGGTCCATCAGCTCGTCGCCGAATTCATTGGCGAGCTTGCGTTCGGCGATCGCCATGCCAAGCGCATTGGCAATGCCCTGGCCGAGCGGACCGGTGGTGGTCTCGATGCCGGAGGCGTGGCCGTATTCGGGGTGACCGGCGGTCTTGGAGCCGAGTTGGCGGAAATTCTTGATATCCTCGATCGTCATGTCCTCGTAGCCGAGGAGATAGAGCAACGAGTAAAGCAGCATCGAGCCATGGCCGGCCGACAGCACGAAACGGTCGCGGTTCGGCCAGTCGGGGTTCTTGGGATCGAAGCGCATGAAGCGGGTGAACAGCACCGTCGCGACATCGGCCGCGCCCATCGGCAGGCCGGGATGGCCGGAATTGGCCTTCTGCACGGCATCCATGGAAAGGAAGCGGATCGCGTTGGCCATCCGGTTATGTTTATCAAGAGAAGTCATGTTCTTCTTCGCTTTTCTTGAGTCTGTGGGAATGACATCGGTCTTCGGGAGTGACACTGGTCGACGGATTACCGGCGAAATCGCCGGACGGCAATGCTGCCGCGAAAACTATTATGTTGATCCGGCCAATCAGGGCGGCCGTCCGCAGGCGCCCCCTTGCCCGGAAAACGCCGCGACCCTACACCATTTCATACGGGCCTGCCACCGCTTAATCGGCAAGTTTGCGGGCTTTGCGGCTGTGTCGCATTGGCCGGTCGAAAGGTGTGCCGCGGCAAATCGTAAATGTCGGCCGGCGGACCAAGTTTCCTATTGACAACTGCCGACCTGCGTTGACCTTTGCTGTTAGCTCTCCCTAAGATCATAATGATAATTAGAGCATCTTGGCGATTCGCTCCGGCGACGCGACGGTTTGTCGAAGATGCCGGGTCAAATTCCATCACGGGGTGGGGTTCTAAAGAATGGTCGCAAACACTGACCGGTTGGACGCGGCGCTGAGCGCGCTCGAAAAGGCATTTTCGACATTGGAAAATGCGCTCGACGCCCGCGCCGAAAACCTCCAGAACCGCGAGGAGCTCGAAAACGAGGTCCGGATCGTGCATGAGGACCGCGCGGGGCTCGCGCGCGAACTCGACCAGGCGCAGTTCCGCGCGAACCGGCTCGAGGAAGTCAACCGCGAGGTTTCCGGTCGGCTGGTGGCGGCAATGGAGACCATACGCTCCGTTCTCGCCCACGAAAAATAGGGGCGAGGCAGATGGCGCAAGTCACGGTCAATATCGATGGCAAGGCCTACCGAATGGCCTGCGAGGAAGGCCAGGAGGATCACCTGCTGGACCTCGCCGCCCGCTTCGATTCCTATATCTCCAACCTGCGCGGCAGTTTCGGCGAGATCGGCGATCTGCGCCTGACGGTGATGGCCGGGATCATGATCATGGATGAGCTTCACGATCTGCAGGCGGCGGTGGACGCCAATGCAGCGGAGCTTGCTGAATTGCGCCGCGCCGCCGGCTCGGCCGACGAAAACCGGGCGGCCGAGGCCGATGCGCTGGCCGACAGGCTGGAGAACCTCGCGGAGCGGATCACGACGCTCTCGCGCAAAGTCTCCGGCGTGTCGAAATAGACGCGGCCTTTGATGTGCCGACCGCTGCGGTGGCGGACGAAAATATAGCTATGCTTCCCCCTTCCAGCGGACGATGCGACACTCTATATAAGAGTTACGGTCTGCGCTTCTCGACAGGAATCAACACGAATCCCCGGGGCCTTACTCGATCCTAAGGGAGCTGTCCCTGACCTGGCCCGTGGGCTTGGTTATATGGCGCCCACCTACTTCTGTAGGCGCCCAGGATCCAACCGATTCCATCGGTTGCCGTGGACCGCACTTCTTACCGGGGGAGAACTCTCTTGGCCCTTCCCGCAAAACCCGAACTGCGCAGCGCGAGCCTGAAACGGCGCGACGCGCTGTCCGTCGACGCGCGGCAGGAGAAAAGCCTGGCGATCGCCACCCACGGCGCCGAGGCGCTGTCGCGGTTTGCCGCCGGCAAGTGCGTTGCCGCCTATCACCCGATCCGTTCCGAAGTCGATGTCGCGCTGCTCGCCCACATGCTGGAGGATGCCGGCGCGCGGCTTGCGCTTCCCGCTGTCATCGACCGCGAGACCATCGTCTTCCGCGCCCATAGTGCTGCCGGGACGCTGGTGCCCGGCGGCTTCGGCACAATGGCGCCGGGGGAGGAGGCGGAGATCGTCGATCCGGATATTCTGCTGATGCCGCTTTCCGTGTTCGACCGGCGGGGCAACCGCATCGGCTATGGCGCCGGCCATTATGACCGCGCGATCGAACGGCTGGTTGCAAAGGGCCGCAAGCCGCTGCTGATCGCCGTCGCCTTCGATCTTCAGGAGGCGCCGGCAGTGCCCGCCGAAGCCCATGACATGCCGCTCGACGGCGTGATCACCGAGACGGGGCTTGCCTGGTTCTGCGATCCGCCGGAAGGCTTCTGAGCCGCCGCGCGCGCTTTCGCGGCACAAAATCATTGCCATGACCGCCTCAACGGCTCTAAACCGGCCGCAAAACCAATGCGCGGCGCGCGCGGCAGGATGGAATTTCATGCGTTTGCTTTTTCTGGGGGACATGGTCGGCAAGACGGGGCGCACGGCGGTGTGGGAGCGGCTACCCGGCCTGATCAGCGATCTGAAGCTCGATTTCGTGATCGTCAATGGCGAGAATGCGGCCGGCGGATTCGGCATCACCGAGACGATCTTCCAGGACACGATCGATGCCGGCGCCGATGTGGTGACCACTGGTAACCATGTCTGGGACCAGAAGGACGCCATCATCTTCGCCGACCGGCATGAGCAGTTTCTGCGCCCCGCTAATTATCCGGCAGGCACGCCCGGGCGCGGCTCATCGCTCTATTACGCCAGAAACGGCGCGCGGGTTCTTGTCGCCAACATCATGGGCCGGGTGTTCATGCATCCCGAGCTGGACGATCCCTTCAAGGCCGCCGAGACAATCCTGGAAGCCTGCCCGCTGAAGAGCGAGGCCGATGCGATCGTGTTCGATTTCCATGCCGAGGCGACCAGCGAGAAACAGGCCTTCGGTCATTTCGTCGATGGCCGCGCCAGCCTCGTCGTCGGCACCCACACCCATGTACCGACCGCCGATTGCCAGATTCTCAACGGCGGCACCGGCTTCATGTCGGATGCCGGCATGTGCGGCGATTACGATTCTTCGCTGGGTATGGACAAGGAAGAACCGCTCAACCGCTTCATCTCGAAAATGAACAAGTCCCGCTTCGAAGCCGCCACCGGCCCGGCCACCATCTGCGGGCTTGGCGTCGAGATATCGGATCGCACGGGACTGGCGGAAAAGATCGCGCCGCTCAGGCTCGGGCCGCGGCTTGAGGAAACGGTGCCTGCCTTCTGGGCGTAGCGGGAACGGGCGTTTGGCTCAAGCGCCCAGAAGGAATCGGCCGCCCATCCACAGGCCCATCAGGATCATCATCAGGTTCTCGGTCAGCGAGATGAAGCCCAGCGGAACGGAGGAATTGCCGCCGACGCAGGCGCATTTCAGTTCGCGCTTGTCGATATAGACCGCCTTGAACACGCTGACCGCGCCCACCGTCCCGATGAAAAGCGCCACCGGCGCCGAAAGCCAGGGCAGCAGACCGGCGGTCATCAATATGCCCGCAAGAGCCTCGCCATAGGGGTAGACCTTGCCATAGGGCACAAAGCGTCTCGCGAGCAGATCATAGTTCAGGAACATGATCGAGAACTGTTCCACATCCTGCAGTTTCTGGATCGCGAGGATCGTCATCGAAAGCGAGATGAACCAGATCACGGTCTGCCATGTCAGGACGGTGCCGTACTGGTGAAGGGCAAGGCCCAGCGCGAGCAGGGCCGCGACCGAAAAGATCGCGATCACCGGGCGATAGCTTGTATCGGATTGCTCTTCCTTGGGCGGGTCGACGCCGAGAAACACCCTGAGATCGTCATAGCCGCCGATCCGCTCGCCGTCGATAAAGGTCTGCGGCGTTGTTTCGACATCATGCTCGCGCTGAAAGGCATCGGTTTCCTCGCGCGTCTTCAGATGGTGATCTTCGACCCGATAGCCGTGCCGCTCCAGCATGTCCTTGGATTTCAGGCCATAGGGGCAGATGTGATCGGGCATCACCATCCGGTAAAGTCTGGCGGTTTTCTTATTCTCGGCCATTCCTTCCCTCCAATGCTTCAGGCATTTTGGCCGTGTCCGTCACAGAGATTGGGAAACGGCTCTTTTACGTCCAACGAAGCGCCCCCGTTTATGTTCCCGGGGCGGCGAAAGCCGATTTTCAGACACACCGTCCGGCGCTATCATGCGGCCGGGCGCCGTGCTGGGCGGCGGAGAGAGGGAGGGCCGGATGGCCGCTGCGATCACCTTTGCGCTTTCGAACTTCACATTGACCTGCTTCGTCTTCGGCCTGGTCGCCGCGGCGATCGCGCTTGCCGCGCAGCGGCCGCCGCGTCCGCAAGGCGCCGTGGTCGAGGCCTTGCTCGCCTGGTTCCTGTTCTTCTCGATCGGCGTCTCGCTGTTCTACAACTTCGTCATGCATGTCTTCTTCGGCAAGATGACGGCCTCGTTCATCGGCTGGGCGGACAGCCCTTTCCAGGCGGAGGTCGGCTATGCAAGCCTCGGCTTCGCCGTGGTCGGGTTCATGGCCTTTGCCGGCAATCGCGGCCTCAGGATGGCCGCGATCGTCGGCCCCACCTGCTTTCTCTGGGGGGCTGCGGTCGGCCACGTGATCGATATGGTGCGCTCCCACAATTTCGCGCCGGGCAATGCCGGCGTCGTGTTCTGGACCGATATCCTGCTGCCGGTCTTCGGGCTCGCACTGCTGGCGATGAGCCGGGAGGGGGCGCATCGGTCTGCTTGAACGCGCCGGTCTGAACGGACCGCGGCTACGTCGCGAAGACCCGGCCGCCTGTTGCGCTAGCCCTTCTGGGGGATGATCCCGGGCGGTTGCCAGTCGCCGTCGAGGACGGCCTGTTTCGGCCAGTAGATGCGCATCGCGACATAAAAGGACCCGTCAGGCGCGGGCAACCAGTTGGCCTTTTTCGCGGGGTCCGTCGGCGCGTCCTTCTGGAGGTAGAGGGTGAGCGAGCCGTCGGCGTTCTTGGTCAGTTCCGGCAGCATCGGCGCGTTGATGAGATAGCGGTCGATCGGGTTGGGCACGAGGTGCTGGGTCTTGCCGTCATACATGGTGACTGACCAGAAGGCGTTGGCGGGCGGCAGTTCGCCGGGCTTGAAGGTGATGGTGTAATCCGATTTCGAGCCGTCCAGTCTGTTGTGGTCGATGTCGATATTGGTGATCGGATAGACCGCCTCGGCGGTATCATTAGCGAGAAGACCCGCGACGGCGACGGCCGCGCGCAGGCCCCAATTGCCGGCATAGCCATCGCGGTTGCCCTGAATGCCCGTGCTTACGCTCCAGCCGTTTTCGATCTTGCCCATGGATTTGATCGCGTTTGCGATGTCGGCGCGGGCGGCCTTCACGCCTTGCTCGATCGCTGCAAGTTCGGCTTCGCTGACGCCGGCCGGCGGGAACGGCTTGCCGGCTCCCAGCCCGATACTGGCGAATTTTTCGCGCAGCGGCTGTTCCACGGCCGCAGGGCCGGTCGCCGGGGCGAACTGAAGCAGGAAGGCGAGATAGCCGAGGGGATTTTCCTTCGCCGACTGGTCATCGATCTTCGGCCAGTCAATGGCGGGCGCCGGCGCGGGCGCTGCTTCGCCGAGGAATGCGGAAAGCGGCTCCACAGTATAGCCGGCCTGGACCTTGCGGACATTGTCGATGTCGGCCGGGTTGAAAAGCTGGGTGCGGTAGAGCGCGGTCGCGAATTCGGTCTCGGACTGGAACACCTTGGCGATACCCTTCGGCGCATCGCCCTTCCAATCGGGACCGGCAACGGCATAGCAGGCGGTGTCATTGCCGGTGGCGCGCGAGCCGATATAGCCAAAATTGAAGGTGTAGAGCGATGTCAGCATCACCGAGTAGTAGCGGTCCTCGTCGATTGCCGGCACGCACAGCACCAGCGGCTCGGCGCGCAGGTCCATCCACAGTTCGGAATAGGGCGTGTCGCTGTTGGGTGTGACGATCGAGGTGTCGGCCGGAGTGAACACGTTGGATTCATTGTGCAGCGTGTTGAACGGCGCCTTGAACTGCGAACCGTTCGTATCGATCGCCTGGTCGTACATCAGCTTGTAGAGGTCCACCATCGGCAGGCCGTAGACGGTGGCCTGCTCGGCGATGACGGCGGTATCATTGGGTTCGTCGGCAGCAAGGCCGCTGACCGGGGCAAGAAGAAGGCCTGCGCTTGCAAAGCCTGTGATGAAGGGCTTGTACATCTGTATCTCCTGTTGCGCACAGTGCCATCGCAAGCTGCGCGTGCCGGCGGCGGTTTCAATCCGGGCCTCTATACAACCTGAAATATGAATACAGCATGTCCATACACTTGTGATGCGGGAAAAGCAGGCCGCGACATTTTTGCGCGGGCTTCAGGCTTTGGTAACCAAACTCGCGGAGAATCCGCTTCGTCACCAGTTTTCGAGTACGTGTAACAAGCGAGTATCACATGGTTCCGGTTTCCGCCCTTCAGGCAAAGGCGGCGCGTCCCGCGCCGTGGCTCGACACCATCATCAAGGGCGATTGCGTCGCGGCGCTTGAAAACCTGCCCGATCACTCGGTCGACGCGATCTTCGCCGATCCGCCGTATAACCTCCAGCTTGGCGGCGTGCTTCATCGCCCCGACCAGTCGAAGGTCGATGCCGTCGACGACGCCTGGGACCAGTTCGCCTCGTTCGAGGTCTATGATGCCTTCACCCGCGCCTGGCTCTTGGCCTGCAAGCGGGTGCTGAAGCCGACCGGCACGATCTGGGTGATCGGCTCCTATCACAACATCTTCCGCGTCGGCGCCAAGATGCAGGATCTCGGATTCTGGATCCTGAACGACATTGTCTGGCGCAAGACCAATCCGATGCCGAATTTCAAGGGCCGCCGGTTCCAGAACGCGCATGAGACCATGATCTGGGCGAGCCCCAATTCGGAAACCAAGGGCTATACCTTCAATTACGACGCGATGAAGGCGGCCAATGACGATGTGCAGATGCGCTCCGACTGGCTGTTTCCGATCTGCTCGGGCGGCGAGCGGCTGAAGGATGACGAGGGCCGCAAGGTCCATCCGACCCAGAAGCCGGAGGCGCTCTTGTCGCGCATCATCCTGTCCTCCACGAAGCCCGGCGATGTCGTGCTCGATCCATTCTTCGGCTCCGGCACCACCGGCGCGGTCGCCAAGAGGCTTGGCCGTCATTTCGTCGGCGTGGAACGGGAGCAGGACTATATCGACGCCGCGCAGGCGCGCATCGACGCGATCGATCCGCTTGCGGCGGACATGCTGAAGCCGCTGCCGAGCAAGAAATCACTGCCCCGGGTCGCCTTCGTCTCGCTGATCGAGAGCGGCCTGCTTTCGCCCGGCGACCGCCTGACGTCGCCCAAGGGCGACCATGTGGCGCTGGTGCGCGCCGACGGGACGCTGGTCAGCGGCCAGACCGCCGGCTCGATCCACCGGCTGGGCGCTCAGGTGCAGGGCGCGGAGGCCTGCAATGGCTGGACCTTCTGGCATTACGAGGAGGCCGGAAAGCGGCATCCGATCGACCGGCTGCGCGGCGAGATACGCGCGGCGACCGCCGAAATCTGAGGCCTCGCAAAATACAACCTATATTAGCGAGAGTGCAACTAAGTATAGAATTTGTTTAGCATTATCGTTTATCGGTTGTTAGGCAAACCCTGCACAAGGCGTCCTGACCTCCAGATAAGACGCATCCTTCGGGCCCGGTCCCTGCCGGGCCCGAAATCTTTCATACGGTAATGCCGTAGCGGGCCAGATCGCGTTCCAGCTGGGCGGCGTCGATGAAGCGGATGCCGTGCCATCCGGCGGTCTTCGCGCCCTCGATATTTTCCGCCTTGTCATCGATGAACAGCGTCGCCTCCGGCGTCAGGCCGAAGGTCTCGGCATGGCGCTCGAAGATGTCGCGGTCGGGCTTGACCATGCCAATCTCGCCGGAAACCGTGATCCCCCGGCCTTCCTCCAGAAACGGATAGCGCGCGCGGCAGATCGTGAAGGTGTCGGGCGCAAAATTGGTCAGCAGGGTGACATCATGCTTTGAGGCAGCGAGCTTGCGGAACAGGGCCACGGAATCATCATAGCAATGGGGGATCATCTCTTCCCAGTTGGCGCGGAAGGCGCGGATATTGTCGGCCTCTTCCGGATGGCGGGCAATCGCCTCGGCCTCGGCTTCTGCCCAAGGGCGGCCGCGATCCTGCTCGTGGTTCCAGGCATTGGTGCAGACTTCCGCGAAGAACCGGTTCCGCTTTTCCTCGTCCGGGATGATGCGCTTGAACGGGATCAGCGGGTCGTAATGCACCAGAACCTGGCCGATGTCGTAGACGATATGGCGAATTTCAGCGGTCATGGGATCTCCGTTTGAATGCATCGGGTATGGCCTTGGAAATGGCCTTCTTCATTACACTGGGAAGCGCTTTTTCGCCAAGCCCGCTTTCCCATCGCCCGCCCTCGATGGGCCGTTCCGACGTCAGAGCGTGCCAGACGGAAAGCCGCAGTTCGAAATGGGTGAAAACGTGGGTGATCTCACCCGCATGGCTCCACTCGGCGGCGAAAGGGGCGGCGTCGCTGCCGGTCTCGCCATCCTGGCGAGCCGTCCAGCCTGTGGTCGGCGGTTCCGCCATGCCGCCGAGGAGTCCCGCTTCGGGCCGGGTGCGCAGCAGCACGCGACCATCCGGCGTTTCGGCCACGAAGGCCGCGCCCCGGCGCACCGGTCGTGCGGCTTTCGGCATCTTCAGCGGAAACCGCTCGGGATCGTCATTGGCCAGCGCCAGACAGTGCGCGCGGAACGGACAGAGCGCGCAGGCCGGTCGCTTCGGCGTGCAGATCGTGGCGCCCAGATCCATCATCGCCTGGGCGAAGTCGCCGGGCCGTTCGCGCGGCGTCAGCTTGGCGGTCCATGAGCGGATTTCAGGCTTGGCGGCGGGTAGCGGCGTCTCGATCGCGAAAAGCCTTGTGACCACGCGCTCGACATTGCCGTCCACCACGGTTTCCGGGCGGTCGAAGGCGATCGCGGCGATTGCGGCGGCGGTGTAATCGCCGATGCCGGGCAGCGCCTTCAGCCCTTCTAACGTGTCGGGAAACACGCCGCCATGCTCGCGGGCCACCGTTTCGGCGCATTTCTTCAGGTTGCGGGCGCGGGCGTAGTAACCGAGCCCGGCCCAGGCGGCCATGACTTCGTCGGTTTCGGCGGCGGCGAGGTCTTCGACCCTCGGCCAGCGGGCGAGGAATTTTTCGTAATAGGCCTTTACCGCCTGCACCGTGGTCTGCTGCAGCATGATCTCGGAGAGCCAGACATGGTAGGGATCGGCTCTTTCGCCCTTCAATCGGTCGCCGGGGCCGGTCCGCCAGGGCAGGTCGCGGTGGTGGCGGTCGTACCAGGTAAGCAGGTCGTAAGAAAAGTGGTCCATGAAATTCCGGTGCTGCGCTTTTTCATCTGATCGCGTACAGTGCCAGACCGAAACGGGCAATATCTGTCGCCCGTTTTCATGTTCCGTGTCGAGAAAGCCCCATGCGTCCCACTCGTTCCAGAAGCGCCAGCCAGATTGCCGATGTCGCCAACAGCCTCATCGATCCGATCCTCGCAAAACGCGCCGGCATTTCCACCGCCCTTCTCAATGCCTGGCCGGAGATCGCCGGCGAGACCTATGCCGAGTTCTCCCGTCCCGAAAAGATCGCCTGGCCGAAGCGGAACGGCGCAAACGAGGATGGCGGTTTCAAGCCGGGGACGCTGACGATCGCCTGCGAGGGTGCGCGGGTTCTGTTTCTCACCCACGCCCAGGACGAGCTGATCCACCGGGTCAACGGCTTCTTCGGCTATGTGGCGATCGAGCGGGTGAGGGTGGTTCAAAAGCCGGTGCAGCCGCTCGGCGGACATCATCGCCCGAAGCCTACGCTGTCACCGTCCGAAACGCGGGATCTGGAGGCCCGGCTCGCAGGCATCGAATCCGAGGCGCTGAGGAAGGCGATCATGCGGCTCGGCGCCGGCGTTATGAGTGAGAAGCGCAACAAGCGTCGCTAGTTCAGGCGTCGTTCAGCATGCTCCGGTCACATTTCTTTGAAGCCTTGGCGCGGCGGGCGGCTTGTGGATTCTGGCCGCGGTCGCTAGTGAGAGTTACGGGAAACAGACGAGGTACAGGATATGCCTGAATTCGAGATCACAAAGCGGAACCTGCTGCGCGGCGCGGCTGTCGGCGCGGCCATCGGCACGATGGGTTTTTCCGCGGCACATGCGCAGGACCTGCCGAAGAGCCAGGGCAGCGTCGATATGGACAAGGCGCTTGAGCCCGGCAGCCTTCCCGAGATCGCACTCGGCGAACCTGATGCGCCGGTCAAGATCATCGAATACATGTCCATGACCTGCCCGCACTGCGCCAAGTATCAGGAAGATACCTTTCCGGCGATCAAGGAGAACTTCATCGATACCGGCAAGGTCTATTATATCTTCCGCGAATTCCCCTTCGACCCGCGCGCCATGGCCGCCTTCATGCTCGCCCGCTGCACGCCCAACGACAAGTATCTGCCGTTCATCGACATGATGTTCCAGCAGCAGCGCACATGGGCAACGGCGGAAGACGGCAGCGCCGCCATGCTGCAAATGGCGAAACTCGCCGGTTTTACACAGGAAAGCTTTCAGGCTTGCTTGACGGACCAGAAGCTGCTTGATGACATTAATGCAGTCAGAACGCGCGGTGCGGATGAATTCGGGGTCAACGCCACGCCGACCTTCCTGATCAACGGAAAGAAATATGCGGGGGATATGTCGGTTGACACCATGTCGGCCCTCATCAACAGCATGCTTTGACCGTACGTTCGAAGAGTTTCGGGCGCGCGCCAGCGATGGCGCGCGCTTTTTTGCGTTTGGGCGAATGTATTTGGCCTTGCTGCTTGCTCCCAATATTCTCTCCCG
>NZ_DEPM01000002.1:18180-18438 GCF_002358775.1 Martelella sp. UBA3392 | reverse complement strand
TCGGGGCATCTCCCCCTCAAGGGGGGAGATTGGGGGTTGCGGACGCTTCGGTTTGCATGAAGACGCCCGGTTCGCGGGATCTGACTTTATGGAATGGAAACAGGCGAACGCATCACCACGTGGGAGGTGAAGCGGTGAATACTGAGCGCGCCGTATTGCTCCAGACAATCTCCCCCCTTGAGGGGGAGATGTCGCGAAAGCGACAGAGAGGGGTATGGGCATGAGCCGCAAACACCGTGCTCTCGGAGAGGGTTCACC
>NZ_DEPM01000002.1:0-17857 GCF_002358775.1 Martelella sp. UBA3392 | reverse complement strand
TCACCCCTCTCTGCCCCTGTCGGGGCATCTCCCCCTCAAGGGGGGAGATTGGGGGTTGCTGACGTCCACAGTAATAGATTAGCCTGCGTTTTTGGCGGCCGACCTGAAAATACTATTGGCCACATAGCAGAAGAGCCGCACTCTTACCCTCGCAAGGAAATCGAGGGGAACATTAACATGCCGCATCATGCCGTCTCAAAAAGCTTGCGGGCCAACGCACGCCGAATGCGCAAAGACATGACGGATGCGGAACTGAAGCTCTGGAACGAACTTCGCGCCAAACGGTTGATGGACCTCGCGTTCCGCAGGCAGATGCCGATTGACCGCTACATCGCCGATTTCGCTTGCCCCGATCACAAGCTGATCATCGAGGTCGATGGCTCGCAGCATGGCGAAAGGCTTGCAGAAGATGCAGCGCGCACGGCCCGCCTCGCCGCGCTCGGTTGGACCGTCCTCCGCGTTTGGAACGACGACGTGATCCGCGATATCGACGCGGTCTGCACCCATATTCTCGGAACCATCGGGAGGCATGAGTCATGACGGAACCCGGCTTCTCCGGCGGCTGTCAGTGCGGCGCCGTGCGCTACCGAGTCGAGGGCGCGCTTTCCTCGCCGCATCTCTGCCACTGTCGCATGTGCCAGAAGGCGGCGGGGAATTATTTCATGCCGCTGGCGAGCGCGGACAACGAGGTGTTTTCGCTGACGCGCGGCGCGCCGCGGTGGTTCTTTTCTTCCGAATTCGTCAAGCGCGGCTTTTGCGAGCAATGCGGCACGCCGCTGTTCTTCATGACCGAGGGCGGCGACCACATCTCGGTGACGCTTGGCAGTCTTGATGATCCCTCCGCAATTGTTCCGGCAACGCAGGATGGCGTCGAGGGGCGTGTGCCGTTCTTCCACGCCCTGCCCGCCCTTCCCGAGCGGCCCACCGACCGATCCGACCTTCCCGGCGGAACCGCAGGCGTGGCCGGCAGCAGCCGGCAGCATCCCGATCATGACACCGACCATTGGCCGAAGGAGCGTGACCATGAGCGATGAACGCAGTTTTTCCGGCGGTTGCCAGTGCGGCGCGGTGCGGTTTTGCGCAAGCCATCTCGGGAGACCGTCAATCTGCCACTGCCGGATGTGCCAAAAGGCGTTCGGCAATTTCTTCAGCGCGCTGGTGACCGCCGATTTCGCCCATCTGGTATGGACGCGCGGCAAGCCGAGCCTGTTCCGCTCCTCGAAAGGCTTCCTGCGCGGGTTCTGCGAAAAATGCGGCACGCCGTTAACATATCAGTTTCCGGGTGGCATCGAGCTTGCGATCGGCGCATTTGACGAGCCGGAGCATTTCGAGCCGGAGATCCAGGTCAATCACGACTGCCGCCTGCCGTGGATCGACACGTTGTTCGAAAAACCCGGACGCCCGCAGACGGTGGAGGAAAGCGAGATCGTCTCGCGCCAGCACCCCGACCACGACACGGACCAATGGCCGCCCGAAGACGGCCCGGACGCATAACAGACCCATAAGAATGGCCGCGAAGGCCCTAGGGATGGAGACCCGACAATGTCAGACCGCGAACGCATCTACCTGTTCGACACAACCTTGCGCGATGGCCAGCAGACGCCGGGCGTCGATTTCTCGGTCGAGGACAAGATTGCGATTGCCAATATGCTCGACCATTTCGGCATCGATTATGTCGAGGGCGGCTATCCCGGCGCAAACCCCACCGATACCGCCTTCTTCTCCAAGCGGCGCACCGGCCGGGCGAAGATGACGGCCTTCGGCATGACCAAGCGCGCCGGCGTCTCGGCATCGAACGATCCAGGCCTCGCGGCTTTGATCAGTGCTGCGGGCGACGCGGTCTGTCTGGTCGCGAAAAGCTGGGACTATCACGTCAAGGTCGCGCTCGGCATCTCCAACGAGGACAATCTCGATTGCATCGCGGAAAGCATCGCCGCCGTGGCGGCCTCCGGCAAGGAAGCGCTGCTCGATTGCGAACACTTCTTCGACGGCTACAAGGCCAACCCCGCCTATGCGCTCGCTTGTGCCAAGGCCGCTTATGATGCCGGCGCGCGCTGGGTGGTGCTGTGCGACACCAATGGCGGCACCCAACCGGACGAGATCGCGGAAATCGTGACCGCCGTGATCGCGGGCGGAATCCCGGGCGAAAACCTCGGCATCCATGCCCATAATGACACCGGACAGGCGGTCGCCAATTCGCTCGTCGCCGTCAACGCCGGCGTGCGCCAGGTGCAGGGCACGCTGAACGGCATCGGCGAGCGCTGCGGCAATGCCAATATCATCACGCTCGCCGCCACGCTGGCGCTGAAGGAGCGCTATAGCAGCCGGTTCGAACTCGGCATCGACGCCGAAGGACTGACCGAAATCTCCGCCCTTTCCCACGGCTTCGATGAGCTGCTGAACCGCGCGCCCGATCCGCAGCTTCCCTATGTCGGCGCCTCGGCTTTCGCCACCAAGGCCGGCATTCACGCCTCCGCGCTGCTGAAAGACCCGAAGACCTATGAGCATGTCGACCCGGCAGCCGTCGGCAACAGCCGCCGGGTGATGGTGTCCGATCAGGGCGGAAAATCGAATTTCATCAACGAACTCAATCGCCTCGGCATTTCCGTTGCCAAAAACGATCCGCGCCTCGACAAGCTGATTTCGATCGTGAAGGAGCGCGAGGCCATGGGCTATGCCTATGAGGCCGCCGATGCCAGTTTCGAGCTTCTGGCGCTGCGCGAACTCGGCAGCGTGCCGGAGTTCTTCCGCGTCGACAGTTTCCGGGTGATGGTCGAACGGCGTTTCGACAGCCACGGGCGGGTGAAGACGGTATCCGAAGCCGTGGTCAAGCTCGAGATCGACGGCCGCAGGGTGATGTCGGTGTCGGAGGGCGACGGCCCGGTCAACGCGCTGGACAAGGCGTTCCGCAAGGACCTCGGCAAGTTCCAGGGCGAGATCGCCGACCTCAAGCTTGCCGACTACAAGGTGCGCATCCTCAATGGCGGCACGGAGGCGATCACCCGCGTGCTGATCGAGAGCGTCGACGATGACGGTGTCAGGTGGTGGACGGTCGGCGTTTCCGAAAACATTATCGACGCCTCGTTCCAGGCGCTGATGGATTCGATCACCTTCAAGCTGATGAAAAACCGCAAGCTCGCCGGCCGCGCGGCCGCGGAATAGGCGGTCGGTTCAATTCATTTGATGGTTTGATCGCAAGTTTCGTGTGGCGGCGGCGCTGGCGAAGGTCTATTGCGTTTGGTCAAAAGACTTCAAGGAAACACCATGTCCGCCGAAATCACAGCCGCCCACGAAGCGCCGGCGCCGCAGGGCGATACCACCAAGGGTTTCGTCCTCGCCTTCATCGTCTTCATGATGTGGGGCGTGCTGCCGCTTTACATGAAGCTCGTCATCGACCTTCCGACAGACGAAATTCTGGCGCACCGGATCGTCTGGTCGCTGCCGTTTGCCGGTGCGATGGTCGCCTATTCCGGCCAGTCGCGCACCGTCACCGGCGTCCTGCGCAAGCCGAAGATGATGGGGCTTGTGGTGCTGTGCAGCCTGTTCATCACGCTCAACTGGGGCACCTATATCTATGCGGTCAGCACCGCCCAGACGGTGGACGCGGCCCTCGGCTATTTCATCAACCCGCTGTTTTCGATCGCGCTCGCGGCGCTGATCCTCCGGGAAAAGCTCGGGCGCGGGCAGATGGTCGCCGTCGCCCTCGCCTTCGCGGCGGTGGTCATCCTGACTGTGGAACTCGGCCGCCTGCCCCTGGTCGCCCTGGCGCTACCGCTCAGTTTCGGGCTCTATGCCTTTCTGCACAAGGTCATGCCGGTCGAGGGCACCACCGCCTTTACATTGGAGGCGCTGGTGCTGAGCGGCCCGGCGCTCGGCTACATCATCTACCTGGAAGCGACAGGCGCCGGGCATTTCCTGCGCTCGCCGGTCACGGCGCTGCTGTTGATCGGTTGCGGCGCGGTCACCGCCATTCCTCTGCTGATCTATGCGAACGCGACCAAGCTGCTGCGTCTGTCGACCATCGGCATCATGCAGTATATCGCGCCGAGCGTGATCTTCCTGATCGCCGTGCTGATCTTCCGCGAGCCGCTGGAGCCCGCGAAACTCGCCGCCTTCGCGCTGATCTGGGTGGCGCTGGTGATCTATACCGCGCCCATGGTCAGGCGCAGACGCAGGGCATCCGCGCCAGCGGAATAACGCGGTTCACATCTTGCCGATAATCCGGGCGTCGCCGTCGTCGTCGGCCGTCTCCGCCCAGCCGGCCTCGATCGCCGGGATCATGTCCTCGACATTGGCGATGAGCTGCGGGCGCACCTGATGGCTGGTGTGGAGGAAGCCCTCCTTCAGCATGTGATCGAGCAGCTCGATCATCGGCTGCCAGAAACCGCCGATATCGCCGAGGATCATCGGCTTGGTATGACGGCCAAGCTGCGCCCAGGTCATGATCTCGACGATCTCTTCAAGCGTGCCGATCCCGCCGGGCAGTGCCACGAAGGCGTCCGCCCGTTCGAACATGGTATGCTTGCGCACATGCATATCCGGCGTGATCATGAGCTCGTCGAGCGCCTCGAGCTGGTCTCGGGTCGCCTCCATGTCGACGAGGAACTCGGGAATGATGCCGAGCACGTGGCCGCCGTTTTCCAGAACGCCCTCGGCGACGGCGCCCATGATGCCCTTGGTTCCGCCGCCATAGACGAGGCCGTAGCCGGCGGCGGCTATCGCCGCGCCAAGCGCCTTGCCGGCGCGCATATATTCCGGCGCCGCGCCCGGCCTGGAGCCGCAATAGACGCAGATGCTGCGAATCGGTTTGTCTTGTTTTTTCATGACGTCAATCAATCCCATTAGGCCGCGACAGGTCAAGTTCATTGCATTTCGAACACAATCGCAGATTTACCCTGTTCACGCTTTGCCGAGACAGCCAATGAACTCTTGTATATATCCGGCACTATGGCTAGCGTTTTCAGCCAATTGGCGTCGTCGCCTCTTCGGAGCTCTGAATGAAAAATAACCGGACCGGTATTGTCATCGCCGTCATCCTGCTCGTTCTCCTTGCAGCGGGCCTCTATTATTTTACCCGCGAGGATGGTGGCGAGACCGGCAGCAGCACGGAAGGCACCGCGCCGCAGACCGAGCAGAGCGAGCCCGCGGACGCATCCGGCGAGAGCGCGAGCAGCCCGGACAGCGACAGCGACGCCAACGAAGAGCAGCAGCAGACGGGCCTGCGGATTCCCACCTTTGACGTGCTGCGCGTGGAACCCGACGGCACGGCCGTGATCGCAGGCGCCGCCGAACCGCTTGGCGTGCTTGACGTCAAGGAGGGCGACACCGTGGTCGCCTCCTCCAGTGTTGGCGATTCCGGCGATTTTGTCGCAATCATCGAGACCCCGCTGACGCCCGGCGATCACCTCATCTATCTCGACGTCACCATGCCCGATGGGCGCACCGCCCGTTCGCTGCAGACCGCGACGATCTCGATCCCCGAGACCCCGGATGGCGATCTGCTGGCCCTGATCACCGAACCCGGCAAGGCTTCCGAAATCATCGCCGCGCCGGATGGCGAGGAAGACGCACCCAAAGGCACGGTGATCGCGCGCGCGCCAGGTTCGTCAGGGCAGCAGGAGAACGGCGAACAGCCGTCCGCCCAGCAGAATCGCGACGGCGGCACGGCCTCGGACAACACAAACGCGACGGGCGGAACCGCAGAGCGAACCAGCGCCAATGAGCAGACACAGGGTGGGTCCGGCACGGATAACGCCAGCGATCAGGGGGAGACCCAGCTTCAGACGGTTACGGTCGAGACCGACGCGGAAACGACGGGCCGGAATGACGGCCAGGGCGAGGTCGTGGCGCTTGTCAGCATCAAGGCTGTCGAAATCGAGGGTAACCGCCTGTTCGTGGCCGGAAGCGGCGCGCCGGACGCCACCATTCGCGGCTATATCGACGACGCGCTCATCGGCGACGCCGAGGTCAACGTCGAGGGCAATTACGTCCTCGATGCGGAGATCGACGTTTCGGTGGGCCTGCACACGATCCGCGTCGATATGCTTGACGCGGATGGCGGGGTCGTCGCCCGCGCCGTCGTGCCCTTCGACCGCCCGCCCGGCGATCAGGTGGCGGCGGTTTCCGGCGCACCCGCAACCAGCGGTGAACAGCAGCAGGATGGCACGCAGACCTTCACCCAGCCGCAGCTTGAAAGCAGCGACAATGCCGTCATCATCCGCCGCGGCGACAATCTGTGGCGCATCTCGCGGCGCATGTATGGACGCGGCGTGCGCTACACGACGATCTACCTCGCCAACGAACCCCAGATCGTCAATCCCGACCTGATCCTGCCCGGCCAGGTCTTCTCCGTGCCCAAGGAGCCGCTGCCGATCGGGGAAGCCGAAACGATCCACCGCCGCCTGCTGGAGGGCATGCCGATCGGTCCGGAATACCATCTGCCGGCGGGCGACCAGTAGCTGCATAAAACGCGGTCCAAAAAACGGCGACGGTGAAATTCGTTTCGGCCCGCTGCCATTGCAATATCCGCGCGGCGACCTTATGTCGCGGGTAAAGCGGCGCCCCGCGGGGCGCCTTTTGTTTTGAAAATTCTTCTATTTCGGCTCGGCCTTCCGGTCTTGAGCGCGGGGACAAGCATGGCAGATCGCGGCAAAACCGTGTCAGCGGATTCATCCAATCCGCTTCAGACAATCATCAATCTATGGCCGTATATCTGGCCGGAAAGTCGCCCGGACCTGAAGCGACGCGTGGTGCTCGCCACGATCGCGTTGGTGGTCGCCAAGCTTATCCTTCTGCTGGTCCCCTACTCCTTCAAATGGACGACCAATGCGCTGACCGGCGAGCTGGAGATCAACACCATCCTGCCCGCCGTCCTGTTCGGGGCGGTCACGCTGGTGCTGTTCTACAATCTGGCTCGCATCGGCCAGCTTGGCTTCAACCAGTTGCGCGATGCGCTGTTCGCCAGCGTCGGCCAATATGCCGTGCGCCGGCTTGCCCACCGCGTTTTCGTGCACATGCACCAGCTTGCTTTGCGCTTTCACCTGTCGCGCAAGACCGGCGGGCTGTCGCGGATCATCGAGCGCGGCACCAAGGGCATCGAGACGATCGTGCGGTTCACGATCCTTGCCACGCTTCCGACCGTGCTTGAATTCATCCTGGTCGCGATCATCTTCTGGTGGGGTTACGGCTTCGATTATCTGGCGATCACCGCCGTCACGGTCGTGCTCTATGTCTGGTTCACCATCAAGGCCAGCGACTGGCGCATCGCCATCCGCCGCGAAATGAACGATAGCGACAACGACGCCAATACCAAGGCCGTCGACTCGCTTTTGAACTACGAGACCGTCAAATATTTCGGCAATGAGAAGATGGAAGCGCACCGCTTCGATACCTCCATGGCCGTCTACGAGAACGCGGCGACCCGTATCTGGACCTCGCTCGGCTGGCTCAACTTCGGCCAGGGCATCATCTTCGGCATCGGCATGACGATCATGATGGTGCTGTCCGCGATCGCGGTCAAAAACGGCACCCAGACCATCGGCGATTTCGTGTTCGTGAATGCGATGCTGATCCAGCTCGCGATCCCGCTTAATTTCATCGGCTCGGTCTATCGCGAAATCCGCCAGGGCCTGACCGATATCGAGCAGATGTTCGACCTCCTCGAGGAAGATCTTGAAATCACCGACAAGCCCGATGCCCCGGACCTGCAGATCCGCCAGGGCGCGATCGCCTTCAAGGACGTGCATTTTTCCTATGACCCCGCCCGCCCGATCCTCAAAGGCGTGTCGTTCGAGGTGCCGGCCGGCAAGACAGTGGCGATCGTCGGCCCGACGGGCGCCGGCAAGTCGACGATCTCGCGCCTGCTGTTCCGCTTCTACGACGTTAACGAGGGCGCGATCACCATCGACGGGCAGGATTTGCGCGAAGTGCGCCAGGCAAGCCTGCGCGAGGCGATCGGCATGGTGCCGCAGGATACCGTGCTGTTCAACGACACGATCGCCTACAATATCCGCTATGGACGCACCTCGGCGACCGACGAGGAGGTCAACGCCGCCGCCGAACTCGCCCAGGTCGGCGATTTCATCCGGCAGCTGCCGGAAGGCTTCGAGACCCAGGTCGGCGAGCGCGGCCTGAAGCTTTCGGGCGGCGAGAAACAGCGCGTGGCCATCGCCCGCACCATTCTCAAGGCCCCGCCGATCCTGGTGCTAGACGAGGCGACCTCCGCCCTCGACACCCATACCGAACGCGAAATCCAGGCAGCGCTCGATGTAGTTTCCAAGAACCGCACCACGCTGGTGATCGCCCACCGGCTTTCCACGGTGATCGGCGCCGACGAGATCATCGTGCTCAAGCGCGGCGAGATCGCCGAACGCGGCACCCATGATGCGCTGATCGCCGCGAACGGGCTCTACGCCCAGATGTGGGAGCGCCAGCGCGAGGCGACCCTTGCCGAGGAGCAGTTGCGCAAGGTGCGCGAAAGCGACGATATGGGCGTGATCATGCGGCTCGACCCCGCCAACTGACAAGACCGCCGTAAAACCGACGCACGGCCGTGTTCCCAAGGCCGCGCGCAGCCTGTAATGTGGCCCTTCAGAACCCGGGCAACCAAGCGAGGACCAATGACCATTATCGATTCCATCCGGCATTCGATGGCGCCGATCCACAAGGAAGGCTATCGCTTTGTCGCGATTTTCCTGGTGGCGACCCTGATCCTTGGATGGATTGCCCAGCCGCTGTTCTGGATCGGCCTGATCGCCACGCTCTGGTGCGCCTATTTCTTCCGCGATCCCGACCGGATGGTGCCCCAGGACGACAATCTCGTGATCAGCCCGGCCGATGGCCGCGTCTCGGCGATCGGCGAGGAAGTTCCGCCGGCCGAAATGGGCCTCGGCGCCGAGCCGATGCTGCGTATCTGCGTTTTCATGAACGTGTTCGACTGCCATGTGAACCGCGCGCCAATGGCCGGCCGCATCACCGGCATTCACTACCGGCCCGGCAAGTTCCTCAACGCCGAACTCGACAAGGCCAGCGAAGACAATGAACGCAATGGCCTGGTGATCGAAACCGCCCATGGGTCGATCGGCGTCGTGCAGATCGCGGGCCTCGTCGCCCGCCGAATCGTCTGCTTCTCCGAGAACGGCGACGTGCTCGATGCCGGCGAACGTTTCGGCCTGATCCGCTTCGGTTCGCGGCTCGACGTCTACCTGCCGACCACCGCCACGCCGCGCGTTGCCGTCGGGCAGCTCGCGACGGCCGGTGAAACCGTGCTGGCGGGTTTCGGCGGTTTTGATCTTCCGACCGTCGGACGGAAAATCTGATGGATGAAGGCAGCCAGGAGCGTGCACTGGAACCCCGCGTAAAGCCCACGGGCGACAAATCCGGCCGGGGACCGCGCCTGCGCGAAATACCGCTTCGGCTCATCATTCCCAATCTGGTGACCGTGCTCGCGATCTGCGCCGGGCTTTCGGGCATCAGGATGGCGATTGATGGCCAGTTCCCGAAGGCCGTGGCGATGCTGCTGATCGCAGCCTTTCTGGATGGCGTCGACGGCAGGCTGGCGCGACTCCTGAAAGCCTCTTCCAAATTCGGCGAGCAGATGGATTCGCTCGCCGATGTCGTCAATTTCGGCATCGCGCCGGCGCTGGTCGCCTATACCTATCTGCTGAATGACGGCGGTACGCTCGGCTGGATCGCGGCACTGACCTATGCGATCGCCGCGGCGCTGCGCCTCGCCCGCTTCAACGTCATGGCCGATCGCAAGCGCAAGGCGAGCTGGCAGGGCGAGTATTTCGTCGGCGTCCCCGCGCCGCTTGGCGCCATCATCGTGCTGTTGCCGGTCTATCTCGGCTTTCTCGGCATGGAACTTGGCCGCGGCGTGGCGCTGGCATCGGCCGCCTATACCGTCCTCATCGGCTTCCTGCTGATCAGCCGCCTGCCGGTCTGGTCCGGCAAGAGCCTCGGCTTCACCGTAAGGCGCGATTTCGCGCTGCCGATGATGCTGGTCGCCGTGCTCTCGGTCGCGCTGCTGTTCGCCTATACCTGGCACGTGATGATCGCCGGCTCCGTTCTCTATCTCCTCAGCCTGCCGCTGGGCGCCCGCGCCTGGCACCGCAAATACGGCACGCTGGTGATGGAGGACGACACCGAGGACGAAGAAGATGACAGCCTGCCGCGCAAGAACCGGCTGGATCTGGATATTTGATGCATCGGCGGTCGTGCGCTCCCCTATCCGGCGTCATCTCTTCCCTATCCGGCGTCATCCTCGGGCTTGACCCGAGGATCCAAACAGCGTCTCCCGTATGGCCTGGATGCTCGTGTCAAGCACGAGCATGACCCGGGTTGGGAGGGTCGAGCGCAACCGACATTTTGGTCTAGCGGCAATGTTTATTTGGTTCCGAACGCCGATGCCAGTAACAGGCATCTCGGCTTTCGATCATAGAGAGCAGCTCCGCTCTCAAAACAAATCCATCTGCCCCGGCCCCTCATCCTCCGGCTCGCCCTCCAGCGCGGGCCCGATCGGTTCGATCAGGTCTGCACCCATATTGCGGGCGTTGCTGACGGCCTTGGAGACCGGCAGAGCCTCGAAGAAATCGGCCGGCGGCGGGGCCAGCAGGTCGGCGACCTCGCGCGGTTCATAATTGCGACAGTCGAGCCAGCGTTCATAATCCGCAGGCGCGATCACCACCGGCGAGCGCTCGTGAATATGCGCGATCACGCCGCTGGAAGCCGTGGTCAGGATCGTGCCGGTATCGATCTCCGTGCCATCCGCCCCCAGCCATGGCGACATCAGGCCGGCAAAGGCGATCACCCCGCCATGGCGCGGCCTGATCCAGTAAGGTTGTGCGGCGGCCTTCTCGCCGGTCCTGCGCCATTCGAAGAAGCCGGAGGCCGGAACGAGGGTGCGGAAATGACGCATCGAGCCGCGAAAGGCGGGCTTCTCCGCCGCCGTTTCGCTGCGGGCGTTGAACAGCAGCGAGAACTCCCGCGCATCCTTCACCCATGCCGGGATCAGCCCCCAGCGCACCAGCAGCGCATTGCGCCCCTCCCCGCCGCCGGTCAGTTCCGAAGCGCTCACGATCATCAGTATGGGCTGCGACGGCGCGATGTTGTAGCGCGGCGGAAACGGATCGATCCCGGTGATGTCGAAAGCCTCGCCAACCTCGTCGGGGGTTGCTATCAGGCCGAAACGTCCACACATTGCGCTTTGAAACTCATCCTGAAAACGGAAGGCCCGCCTTCCGAGAAAATCCATTCGCGATCACCGCCCGTATATAGCATGACAGAGACGCCAAGACCCGCTTCCTCGGTGATCATCCGCAGGAAAGACACTTTCCTGCTGGTGCGCCGCGCCAATCCGCCGGCGAGAGCCATGTATGCCTTTCCGGGCGGCAAGGCGGAAGCGGGCGAAACGGCGGAACAGGCAGCGATTCGCGAATTGAAAGAAGAAACCGGCCTAACCGCCGAAAATGTAACGCTGTTTTCTGTCTATGACCTGATCGACAGGAACGAGACAGGCGCGGTCACCAGCTTTTACCGACTGAGCGTCTTCCTGGCGGAGGTCGATGACCGCGCGATCGCGGCGGCGGCCGATGACGCCGACGATCTCGGCTGGTTCACGCTCGCCGATATCGCCCGGCTGAACATGCCCTCCAGCGTGCGCGAATGCGCCGAAGCGCTCGACCGGGAGCGCCGCGACACTGTGGCGAAAGAAGCACATTAGTCCCGGGAAATATGCGCCAACACGCTGCGATTAACCGGAAATTCACTTTTTCGGACGGCCGCGCTGCCACAAGGCGGAAAAAATTGATAGCATGATTGCGGAAGACGAAGCCTACAAGGATATGCGATGAAGCCGAACGCCAACGAGATCGACGACATGATCGTGCGCGAAAAGATGCAGGTGGCTCTCGAATATCAGAACGAAGCCTGGGCCGATGGCGTGGCCGACGGCATCGAGCCTGAGATCATCGCCGATGCTGCGCTTGCGCTTGCCATGCGCGAAACCGTGCGGATGATCGGTGAGGAAGGCGCGGAAGCCATGCTCGAATCACTGCGCGAACGCATGCTCGCCGGCGAGTTTTCGCCCGAACGCATCCTGCAATAGCGCCACCGTCCTTCGGGCATAAGCAACCCGAGCCTTCCACCATTGACGAATCCGTCGCGCCGCGTGACAACACGGGCAATTGCCCCGTTGAGTGGGACGTTTGCCGCATGAGCGCCTTGCGGGCCTCGTCTGCGACCCTACATCTTGAAACTCGGGCCGGTGGAATATCGCCGGCATGCCAGAGGATACGATCATGGCTGAGATCCACCTTCCGGAACGGGCCGTCATCACGCTTGCCGGCGATGACGCCGAACATTTCCTGCAGAACCTGATCACCACCGATCTCGACAGGATCGGCCCCGCCGAGGCCTGGCCCGGCGCGCTGCTGACGCCGCAGGGCAAGGTGATGTTCGACTTCCTCATCAGCCGCACCGATACGGGTTTTGCGATCGAAACCCATGCCGAGGATGCCGCGAGCCTGCTGCAGCGGCTGACGCTTTACAAATTGCGCGCCAAGGTGACGATCGCGCATGAGGAGACCGACGGCGTGACGATCTTCACCGGCGACGCGCCCGGAGCCGCCGTGACCGACATGCGCTTTTCGCCCGCCGGTATGACCGTGAAGCGCCTGCCCGGCCGCCATGGCGAGGCGGACCCCGAGGCCTATACTGCACTCAGGATCGAGGCCGGCGTGCCGGAAATGCATGCCGATCACGCCCCCCAAGACGCCTTCCCGCACGACCTTCTGTTTGACAAGAACGGCGCGGTCTCCTTCAAGAAGGGCTGCTTTGTCGGCCAGGAAGTGGTCTCGCGCATGCAGCACCGCGGCACCGCGCGGCGCAGGCTGGTGATGGTGCGCGGCGGCGAAGCCCTGCCCGCCGCCGGCACGACGGTCCATGCGGACGGCAAGCCCGCCGGCGAACTCGGCTCGGTCGCGGGCGATGCGGCGATGGCCATCCTCCGGATCGACCGGGTCGCATCCGCCGAAAACCTGACGGCCGGCGATGTGGCGATGACCGTCACGCCTTATGCCTGGAGCGGCATCACGCTCGAAGCATCCGGCGCGGAGGCGGAATAGGCCGATGCCGCCGAAGAATGACACACGCGCCTGGCAGCGCATGCTCTCGGGCCGCAGGCTCGATCTTCTGGACCCCTCGCCGCTCGACGTCGAGATTTCCGATATCGCCCACGGGCTTGCGCGGGTGGCGCGCTGGAACGGCCAGACGCTCGGCGAACACGCCTACTCGGTGGCGCAGCACTCGCTCGTGGTCGAGGCGGTGTTCTGTCATCTCAACCAGGCCAATGCCGACGACTGCCAGACGGCGCTGCTGCACGACGCGCCAGAATATGTCATCGGCGACATGATCTCGCCGTTCAAGGCGGTGGTCGGCGGCGGCTACAAGGCGGTGGAAAAGCGACTGGAGGCGGCGGTGCATCTCCGCTTCGGCCTGCCGCCCCATCCCCGCCCGGCGTTGAAGGCCAAGATCAAGGCGGCCGACAGGATCGCGGCCTATTTCGAATCTGTGAGTCTCGCCGGCTTTTCGATCGCCGAGGCGAAGCGGTTCTTCGGGGAGCCGAATGGCGTCTCGATCGAGCTGCTGCCGATCCAGCCGATGCCGACGGCGCTTGCCCAGCAGCGCTTTCTCGACCGCTTCGGCGAAATCGAGACGGCACGCGCGGAACGTCAGAAAACGGCCAGGAAAGCCGCCAAATGAACGGCGCGATCATCGTATCGCCGCTGGAACGGATCGGCGAGATGACAGCCCGTCACGGCTGCCGGCAGATGATCTCGCTGATGGCCGCCGGCCATGATTTCGCCCGTCCCGGCATGATCGACCGCCACCTCGTGCTGCGCATGAACGACATCGCCTTTGCCGGCGCCGGCGACCTCGTGGCGCCGGAACGCGCCCATGTCGACCAGATCATCGATTTTGCCCGGCAGCGGGCCGGTGATGGCCCGCTGCTGGTGCATTGCTGGCTGGGCGTCTCGCGTTCGCCGGCCGCGGCCATGATCGCCGCCCTCGCGATCGCGCCCGACATCGATGAGGAGGCGCTGGCGAAGGCGTTGCGCGCGGCCTCCCCCTCCGCCACGCCGAACAAGCGGCTTGTGGCGCTGGGCGATGAAGCGCTTCAGCGCGGCGGCCGGCTCGCTGCCGCCGTCAAGGCCATCGGCCGTGGCCGAGAGTGCCGGCTCAACGCGCCTTTCAGACTCGATCTCGACGATCTTGCCATCGCGCGGTTGCGCCATAGGTAGAGTCTCCGTACCCTTGGCCCACGATATTTGAGATGAATTAATAAGGACTGATTGATGGATTCGATAGAGAAGCAAGCCTCCGATCTTCTGAATGCATCCAGCGATTTCGCCGAAGCGATGATGGCGCTTGTCGTCACCTATGCCTTCTCGGTGCTGGGAGCGATTATCCTGCTGATCGTCGGCTGGATCGTCGCGGCAATCGCTCAGCGCTCCGTCAAAACTGCTTTCATGAAGTTCGACAATGTCGACAAGACATTGGCCGGGTTCTTCGGCGCGATCGCGCGTTACGGCATTCTCACCATCGTCATCGTCATGGTGCTCGGCCAGTTCGGGGTGCAGACCGCATCGATCCTCGCCGCTCTCGGCGCCGCCGGCCTCGCCATCGGTCTCGCCCTGCAGGGCACGCTGCAGAATATCGCGGCCGGCATCATGCTGCTGGTGCTGCGGCCCTTCAAGGTCGGCGAGTATATCTCGACCGGCTCGATTGACGGCACGGTGCAGGAGGTCGGCCTGTTCGCGACCGAGCTCAAGACCTTCGACGGCCTCTACCGGCTCGCGCCGAATTCGACGCTCTGGAATGTCTCGATCACCAATTATTCCCGCGTTGCCCAGCGCATGCACGAACTCGCCATCGGCATCGGCTATGAGGACGATCTTCGCAAGGCGATCGACATCATGCTCGATCTGGCGAAGAACAACGAAAACGTACTCTCCGATCCCGAGCCTTATGCCTTCGTCAAGGAACTCGGCGACAGCGCCGTGGTCGTGGCCATGCGCTATTGGGTGCCCGGCCCGCTGTGGTGGAAGACCACCCATGTGATGACCCGCGACGCCAAGCTCGCCTTCGACGATGCCGGCATCTCGATACCGTTCCCGCAGGTCACGCTCTCGACGCTTGACGATGATGGTCTTCCGGTAAAGCCGGAAAAAAACGAACAGGCTGACAACGAACAGGCTGACAGGGCAGAAGACAAGCCGGCAGCCAGGGCGGGCAGCAAGCCGGCAAGCAAGGCGGCGAACAAGCCGGCGGCCAGGGCCGGCGCGAAGAAACAACCCGAATGATCGGAACCCGCCGGTGAAAATCGCAGAACTCAACATCTATCCCATGAAAAGCGCGCGCGGCATCCCTCTCGATGCCGCGCTTTGCCGTGCGAACGGCCTCGAGGGTGATCGCATCGCGGTTCTGACGGAGCCGGATGGCCGCTTCATCACCCAGCGCGACCTGCCGGCGCTCGCCCGGGTAACCGCGCGTCCGACGCCGGACGGCCTTGTGCTGTCAATGGACGGCAAGGACGCGATTGAAACCGGGCCTTCCCGCGAGCAGCGGATCGATGTGACCGTGTGGAAAGACACCGTCAACGCGGCGGCGAGCACCGGCGCGGCCGATGCCATGCTTTCGGACTGGTTCGACCGTCCGGTCCGCCTTGCCTTCTTCGACAGCGCCGCGGAGCGGATCGCAAGCCGAGACTGGGTAAGCGATGAAACGCCGGTTTCCTTCGCTGACGGTTTTCAGGTGCTGGTGACCACCACCGGATCGCTCACCGCGCTCAACGCCGATCTGAAGGCCCATGGCGCGGCAGAAGTCGGCATGGAGCGGTTCCGGCCCAATATCGTGGTCGATTGCGACGAGGCCTGGGCAGAGGATGGCTGGGCCGGCATCGAAATCGGCGGCGTCGCCTTCGATTTCGTCAAGCCCTGCACCCGCTGCATCATGACCACGCAGGACCAGACCACCGGCTCGCGCGAAGGCGCAAATCCATTGCCGGCGCTCGGCCGCCTGCGCATGTCCGCAGACCGTCGCGTCCCCGGCCCGCTGTTCGGCTGGAACGCCGTGCCGCGCGGCGAAGGCATGCTGCGCATCGGCGACCCGGTCACCGTCACCAAAAGCACAGCAGAGCGCTGGCCGGTGAAGAAGCGGGCGTGAATACGGCGTCAGGCAGAACCGCCTTACTGCCGTCAGAATGTCAGGCCGAGGCTGGCGAACCAACCCTGCGCCCTGTCATCGCCGCCCAGGCGCGCGCGGTACTGCACGTTGAGGTCGATATGCGACATCGGCGCCTCGTACTTGTTTTCGCGGAACCAGTAGCTGAGCTTGAGGCCGGGGCCAGCGCCAAGCGCGAATTCATTGGCGTCGGTGCTGTTATAGTCGGCGGCGATCCCGAGATAGGGCGTGAGCACGAATTTTCCGTCGTCGCCGCCAAGCTTGAAGCTGCGCCCCAGCTGGGCGTAGCCGTCGGCGAAGTTCTGGTTGCTTTCGAGATAGCGCCCGACTTCGCCGAAATACTGGCCCGTCCACCATGAGGACATTTCCGGCATCAGGTCTGTATTGAAGCCGCCGGAGATCGCCGCCCGCAGCAGGTAATCGTCGCGGCTGTCGCGCCCGATCTTGAAGTAGCGCGCCCCCTCCACAATGAAATTGTAATCGGAGAACGGCTTGATCCGGATCCCCGCCGCACCCTGCATGGTCGAAGCGCCAACCGGACCGTCGAGCGAATCATAGAGGGTGGTGAATTGGCGCAGGAACAGGTCGACCGTGCGCCCGTCGCGATAGCCGAACATCGGCGGACGCCAGTATATTTCCGTCCCCACCTGCATCACCTCGCCGGCGGAGGCCGCCGGAGACAGATAGCCATCCGAGATGCCGCTGGTGCCATAGATCACGCTGGCATAGGCGCCCCACTGGCGCGAGACGTCGCCGATCTGGCGGCGCAGGTTGAAGCGTTCGGTTTCGGAAAGCGAAAAGACGTCGGCATCGGCCTGGTCGATCGCCTGCTTGAACAGCCCCACCGCTTCTTCGTTGCGATAGTCCCTGACGGCGGCGTAGCCTGCGTCAATCAGTTGCGCCCCCCGCAACTGTCCCTGATCATAGGCATCCTTGAAGGACTGATAGGCGATGTCCTTGTTGCCGACGCTTGCGGCAAGATAGGCGATATCGGCGGAGCCAAGCGGCGCAAGAGATCCGTCCTGCGAGGCCTCGGCAAACATCGCCCTCGCCTGCCGCTTGCCGTCCTGCGCGGCCGCAAGCCTTATTTCCGCCGCGGCAACGTCCGCGCGCTCTGCCTCGCTTCCGGCCAGAGCGCCGGCCCGGTCGAGCGCGCTGCCGGCGGCGGCGTAATCCGCCATCGCGGTCAAGGCAGTGCCGCGTTGCAGCCACACGCCGTAGCCGGCATCATCGCCGAGCGGCTGCAGCGTCCGATAGGCCAGCAAAGGGTCGGAGGTCGCCATCGCGGCGGCGGCGAGGTCCAGCCTGAGCTGGCGCTCGGCGTCCGCCGGGCCGGGAAGCTCCAGCGCACGGGAGAAATCGCCGAGCGCCGCGGCCTGATCGCCGCTCTTCTGTTCCAGCACGCCGCGCCGGCGCAGAAGCTCGCGGTTGTCGCCAAGCGCTGCGATCGCCTGATCCGTCGCCGCCAGCGCGGCGGCGGTGTCGCGCTGGCCGTTCAGCAGGTCGATCAGCAGCAGGCGGAATGACAGATTGCCGGGCGCAAGCCGGACGGCCTTGCGGGCATGGTCGACAGCGCTTGCCAGATCGCCCTTGCGCTGGGCGGCGTAGGCCGCGTCCG
>NZ_DEPM01000121.1:0-16478 GCF_002358775.1 Martelella sp. UBA3392 | reverse complement strand
CCGACGCGCGGCGTCGATGTCGGCGCCAAGGCGGAAATCCACGCGGTAGCGCGCCGTTTCGCCGATGAGGGCGCGGCGGTGCTGATGACGACCTCGGACATGGACGAACTGCTGGCGCTTTCCGCCCGCGTTCTCGTGATGGCCGGGGGCGAGGTGACTGCGGAACTTGCCGGCGAGGCGCTCACGCCCGAGCGCATTATCGACGCCGCCTTTCAACATCAATCACGGAAAGACCCCGCTGCATGACCGGCCTTGTCAGACGTTACGGCACGCTTGCCGCGCTTGTCGTCATCATTATCGCCTTCTCGATCGCGTCTCCGAACGCCTTCGGCTCGGCGAACAACCTGATCAACATCACCCAGCAGATGACCCTGCTCGCCATTGTCGCCATCGGCGCGACCGTGGTCATGGCGGTCGGCGAGTTCGATCTTTCGACCGCCTCGATCGTGTCCTTCGGCGGGATTTTCGTGGTGGTCCTGTTCAAGGCCGGCGTGCCGGCGCCGCTCGCCTGCGTCATCGTGCTGGCGGCGGCTTCCGTCTTCGGCATGGTCTCCGGCTTCGTGGTCGCGCGCTTCGAGGTTCTGTCCTTCATCGCCACGCTCGCGGTCGGCACGATTGTCGGCGGCATTACCTTCTGGCTGAGCGAGGGCGCAACGCTGTTCGGCGATATACCGGCTGCCTTCCGCGATATCGGTCGCGGCCGCACGCTCGGCCTGCCGACGCTGACCTGGTGGCTGATCGGCATTGCGATCCTGGCCTGGCTGATCCTCGACAAGTTCGAGATCGGACGTCGGCTCTACGCGATTGGCGGCAATCGCGAGGCAGCAAGGCTTGCGGGTGTTAGGATCGTTTCCAACACCATGTTCGCCTTTGTGGTTTCCGCCGTGTTTTCCGCGCTTGTCGGCATTCTGCTCACCGCGCGCATCGGCTCGGCGGGCCCGACGGGCGGCGGCGGCTATCTGCTGTCGGCCTATGCGGCCGTGTTCCTCGGCATGACCGCGTTTCGCGAGGGCGAGGCCAATGTGCCGGGCACGCTGGTGGGGGCGGCGATCATCGCCGTCATCGGCAACGGGCTCACCATTCTCGGTGTCTCCACCTTCCTGCAGGATATCATCACCGGAACCATCATTCTCGCCGCCGTGCTCGTGCGCCGCGCCGGAAAGGAAAGAGGCTGAGATGGCACGCATGCAAAAGCGGGAAGCGCGCCCGGGCCGCTACGGCACGTTCGGGGGCCAGTTCGTCGCGCCCGTTCTGCTTCCGGTGCTCGACAGGCTGGAGGCGGCGTTCCGCGAGGCCTGGTCGGATCCGACCTTCCACACGGAACTCACTTTCCTGCTCAACCGCTTCGTCGGTCGCCCGACGCCGCTGTTCGATATACCGGCCTTTCCGGCGCGCGCCGGCGGGGCGCGGATCGTGCTCAAGCGCGACGACCTGACCTTCAATGGCGGCAATTACGCCAATTCGGCGGTCGGCCAGTGCCTGCTGGCAAAGCGCATGGGGCTTTCCGCCGTCGTCACCGACACCGGCTCGGGGCAGAATGGCATCGCGGCGGCGGCCACCGCCGCGCGTTTCGGCATGGGCTGCACCATCTATATGGGCACGCGCGATGCCGCGCAGCAGGCGGCGGCGGTGAAGAAGATGCGCCTTTTCGGTGCGAAGCTCGAGATCGTCGACGATGCCGACCGGGCGCTGAGTGCCGCCACCAGCGCCGCGATCCGCCACTGGATGGGCCATTCCGACACCGATGCCTATCTCGCCGGCGCGCCGATCGGCCCGCATCCTTATCCCGAGATGGTCGCGGCCTTCCAGTCGGTGATCGGCAAGGAAACCCGCCTTCAGCTCATCGAGGGCGGCATTTTTCCGGCGGGGGTGTTTTCCGCCGTCGGCGGCGGCTCCTCGACCATCGGCCTGTTCTCGTCCTTCGTCGATGACCTCGCGATCCGGTTGGTCGCAGTGGAAGCGGCGGGCACCGGAGAGCCGGGCGCGCTCCACGCCGCAAGGCTCTCGCATGGCCAGCGCGGCATCTTCCATGGGGCGGAGACGCTGGTTCTCTCCGACGCGGAGGGGCAGATATTGCCGGCCGCCTCGATTGCGCCGGGGCTCGCCTATCCGGGCTCCGCGCCGCAGCTTGCCGATCTCGTCCACCGCCGCCGCGTCGAGACCGTTTCAGTGACGGATAGCGAGGCGCGCGGTGCCGTGCGTCGGCTTGCCGAAACCGAGGGCGTTCTGCTCTGCCTGGAGGCGGGACACGCGCTTGCCGCCGCCGAGCATGTGGCCCGCACCATGGAACCGCATGAGGCGGTCGTGGTGATGGCGCCCTCCTCGGGCGACAAGGACATCGATATTCTCTGGCAGGATGACTGACATGGCGCGAAAGACCGACAAACGCGAAAACCGCATCGACGCCATGTTCGCCCGCCTCAGAAAGGAAAAGCGAACGGCATTCGCGACCTTCACGGTGGGCGGCGATCCGACCTTCGAGGAAAGCCTCGCACGGCTGAAGACATTCGTAAAAGCCGGCATCGACCTGATCGAGATCGGCTATCCGTTTTCCGACCCGATCCTCGATGGCGCGACGATCCAGAAGGCGAACCGGCGCGCGCTTGCCGCCGGCGGCAATCTTTCGAAAACGTTTGAGCTTTGCACCGCCTTCCGGAAGGAGGATGACACGACGCCGCTGGTGCTGATGGGCTATGCCAACCCGATCATCGCGCTCGGTTATGAGCGGTTCGCGCAAAAAGCGGCCGAGGCCGGGATCGACGGCATCATCGCCGCCGACCTTCCCTTGCGCGAGGCCGGAGACCTGCTGAAGGCGCTCGCCCGCCACGGGCTTTACATGATCCCGCTGGCCGCGCCGACGCTGGAGGCAAAGGATTTTGCCGTGGAGCAGCCGGGGCTCGGTGGTTTTCTCTACTGCATACCCGTCGTCGGCCCCACCGGCGGCCCCTCGGCCTCGCAGGATGCGATTGCCGAAGCGGTGGAACGCTGCCGCCGGCAGGTCCGACTCCCCGTCATGGTCGGCTTCGGCGTCAAGACGCCGGAGATGGCAGCGGGTGTCGCAAGCGTGGCCGACGGCGTCATCGTCGCCACCGCGCTGATCGACGCGTTTGTCGCGCTGGAGCAGGAGATTCCGCTTTCCGATCCGGCCTTTCAGAGCCGGGTTGCCGAGAAATTGGCGGCGTTCCGGGCGGCGATCTGAAGGGCCGGTCCGTCCAATGCGAGGTGTGTTTGGCGCGCGATTGCAACCCTAATGAAGCGCTCTCAATTTCTGCAGGTCGGTGATATCGATGGCGTTATATCCGATCACCAGTATGCCGCTCGCTTCGAGGTCCTTGAGGACGCGGTGGACGCTTTGCCGGGAAACGGAGAGCATTGCCGCGATATCGTACTGGTTGACAGCGATCTGTGTTCGCCCCGGTTTTTCCGACCGGAAGCCGCGCTGGTCGACATAGGTCAACAGACAGCGTACGACCCGGGCAGTCAGGCTGCCGGGCGCGAAGCGGTTGAGGGTTATCAGCGACATGCGCAGCCGCCGGCACACGATCTCCAGCATCGCCCTGGTCAGACCGATGTCGGAGTAGATGAAATTGCGGAACTGGCCGGCCGGAACGAAAACGGTCGTGCTCCGGCCGTGCGAGGAGGCGAAGTGATCCGGGGGATTGCCGTCGATTACGGACAGGAACCCGAAAACGTCGCCGGCCAGCAAATCCCCAGACAGAAACCGGTCTCCGTTTTCACCGATGTTCTCAAGCCTGATGCTACCGCGCACGATGAAATAAATCCCGTCGGCGGGGGCATCCAGCGTGGCGATCACCTGACGGTTGGTGAGCGTTCTCACCGAGGACATCGTCACCAGCTGCTGTTTCTGTTCGGCGGTCATGCCGTTCAGAAACTGGTGCGAATCGCCGAATTCCTCGAAAAGCCGGGCAACACTCTCTGCCATGATCGTACTCCCTCGATGCTTGCTGGAGGGAGACTGTAACAATAGATACAATCCGTACAATGCTGCAATTGATATTCCTCGGGCCGCGACAGCCCGGCTGGAGATGAATTGTTACCGCGAACCGACCAGCGCCATCGCTATCCATGGCTGGAAGGTCACCAGCAGAAGGCACAGGATCATCAAAAGCACGAAAGGTATGGCGGCGCGGCAGACCAAGCCGAAATTTTCCTTGAACGCCGTCATCGCGACGATCAGGTTCAGCCCGAGCGGCGGCGTGAGAATGCCGATTTCGAGGTTCAAAACGATGATCACGCCGAGATGCGTGTTGTCGACGCCATAGGCCTGGGCCAGCGGCTTCAGGAGCGGCGCCGTGATCGCGATGGCCGACGCCTTATCCATGAAACAGCCGATCAGCAGCAGCATCACATTGGTCAGCAGCAGGAACACGGTCTCGTTGTGCACATGCTCCGTCATGAAGGCAATGATCTGGTTCGGGATGCGGTGTTCGGCAAGCAGCAGGTTCAGCGAGACGGCAACGGCGATCAGGGGGAAGAGCGCGCCCACCAGCTTCGCCGATTTCACGCATATCTCGATATAGTCTCGGGATTTCAGCTCGCGGAAGAACAGCATCTCGACGACAAGCGCGTAGAGAAGCGCCACGGCGGCCGCTTCGGTGGGGGAGTAGTAGCCGCTGTAAATCCCGCCGAGCAGAATGATCGGCATCAGCAGGGCGGGTATGCCCCGGAAAATGGCTTCTCCCAGATCGCTCATGCTGAACCGCTGGCGCGGCACGGACCAGTTGCGCGCCATGGCATAGGCCGAAAATACGCCGGTCAGCAGCAGCCCCGGCCCGATCCCGGCCAGGAACAGGTTCGAGATATTGGTGTCGGTGACGACGCCGTAAAGAATCATCGGCAGGGAGGGCGGGATGATGATGCCCAGCGTACCGCCCGCGCAAAGCGCCCCGATCGCGAAGGATTTCGAGTAGCCGTTTGCGGTCAGCGCCGGATACAGCACCGAGCCCACCGCCAGCATGGTGACGATGGAGGAGCCGGAAATCGCAGAAAACACCGCGCATGACAGGATCGTGGCCACCGCCAGACCGCCGGAAATGGGGCGGGTGAGGGCGGACATGACCGCCACCAGCCGTTCGGCGATGCTGCCGCGACCCATCACCGCGCCGACCAGGATGAAGAGAGGCACGGACAGCAACAGTTCGCGATCCATCGTCGCCCACATGTCCTGCAGGAAATATTCGAGCGCGCCGCCGCCCCAGATGAGTTGGGCGGCGCCCGCGACGAACATCAGGATCAGCACCAGCTCGACCCGAAGGATCAGAAGCAGGATCGCGACCCCGAGAAGAAGCAGGGCCATCATTCCGGCTGTTCCCGTTCGACAGGGGCCAGTTCAGGAAAGGCCGCATAGATCAGATGGCGCAGGGCGGAGAGCACAAAGGCCACGGGCAGGATCGTCTGCACCGGCCAGACCAGCCAGCCCAGAGTCAGGTCGCGCTCCCCGATCATGCGGGAAAAGGACACCATGTCGACGGCGCCCCATGCCAGAAACAGAAGGATGGCGGCGGAGGCCACCCGGCCTGCGCGCCGGGCGGGCGCTTCGGCGCGGCCCTGCGTGACGAAATCCAGAAACCGGGGTCTGAGATGCGCGCCGCTGGCGGTTGCCAGGCCGAAACCCGCCATGGCGCACAGGATCAGGGCATAGACGGCAAACTTTGAGGAACCGAACAGACCATGCGCGAAAACCTCCCGTCCGATGACATCCACGGACAGGGCGGCCAGCACGGCCGAAAAGCTCAGCACGACGACGGCTTTCTCGATGGTCGATACGGCATTCAGAAAGCCCTGGACTATGCGGATCATGAGCGTTTTCTTTTAACGAAACGAAAGGTGCGTAGCGTTTGGCGCGCCTTCCTGTTTCTGGTTTCAGGCATTATGAGCCGCAATCCGCTTTTGCTTGCTGAATGGTCTCGAAAAAGCCGGTGGCATCCCCTTTCAGCTCGCTGAGGGACTTGTCCCACGTGGCGCGCGCGGCATCTTCCCAAAGCTTCTGCTGGTCGGGCGTCAGATGGACGATCGTCCCGCCGGCTTGCGTAAGCCTGTCGGACATTGCCTTTTCGAAGGCCAGGATTTCCTGCAGTTTGGCGCCGAATTCCATCACCGACAGGGCGTCGGTCAGGGCGGCTTTCTGCTGATCGTCGAGCTTCGCCCAACTCCGCGGCGACACGATTACCGCGCCGAGGCTGAACAGCACGTCAGCGCGGGTATAGACGGGCAGGGTCTCGGTAAGCCCGGACGCCATCGCATAGGTCAGCCCGAAGTTCACCGCGTCCACCAGATGCGTACTTGCCGCCGACGGCGTGTCCTCGGCCGGCAAAGGCAGGGGCGTGGCGCCGATCGACTGGAAGAAATTGATCGAGGAACTGGAAGGGGCGCTGCGCACTTTCTTCCCCTTCAGGAGGTCGGGCGACAACAGCGGTTCGGAGCCGACCATGGCCTGATGCTCAACAGGGGCAAAGGTCAGCAGGTGAAATTTCCTGCCCGCCGCCTCCTGGGCGGTTTCGGTGAGCCTGGGAACCGCGCACACGGTCTGTTCGTCACTGTCGAACATGAACGGGAACATCATCGTATCAAGCTCGGGGACGATGCCGGACAGGATCGGCAGCGATCCGGACCACATGTCGATCCTTCCGCTCAGGGCGCTCGTCAGCGTGTCGCCCATCGAGCCAAGCTGTCCGGCGTAGAATATCTCGATCTTGACCTGACCGCCGGAAAGCTCATCGACCTTCTGGACATAGGCCTGCGTCTGCTTCGCCCAGATCGTCGAGTCCTGTGCGCCGGTCGCCAGTTTCAGCGTGACCGGCTCGGCCTGCGCCGCGCTCGCCATGCAGACGGCAAGGGCGGTCAGCAGCCCTTGGGCAGAAATTCCCATAGATCCCCCCGGATGATTGTTTCAATGAATAAGTCTAGCTCCGAAGCTTACCATAAATTGTACATTTTTTAACGTTCCCCCGATTTAGGCGTTCGGGTTAACCGCTGGAACCCCGGGGGACCTCCAGCCGGCTGGAACCGGATATTGCCGGGGTGGCGCTAGAGGTCGGCAGGGGATTAGGATTTTTTTCCAAAAACCCCGGGCTCAATGGTCAAATTGACATTTACTTATCCCGCCGAACCTTTATCCATAGGTCGCATTTAGGAATTTCGGTTCATTCATATTATCGGGAATATTCAATGGCTCTTACACATTTGCAGAGACTGGAGGCGGAATCGATTCACATCTTCCGCGAGGTCGCGGCAAGCTTTTCCAGACCGGTGATGCTCTATTCGATCGGCAAGGATTCGTCGGTGATGATGCACCTGGCGATGAAGGCGTTCTATCCGGCCAAGCCGCCCTTTCCGTTTCTTCATGTCGACACCACCTGGAAGTTCCAGGCGATGTATGCGTTCCGGCAGAAGATGGCCGACGATCTCGGCATCGATCTTCTTGTCCACGTCAATCCGGAAGCGGTCGAGGCCGGCATCAATCCCTTCGACCACGGCTCCAGCACTCATACCCATCTCTGGAAGACGGTTGGCTTGCGCCAGGCGCTCGACAAATACGGCTTCGATGCCGCTTTCGGCGGCGCACGGCGCGACGAGGAAAAGTCGCGGGCCAAGGAGCGCATCTTCTCCTTCCGCAATGCGCAGCATGCCTGGGATCCGAAAAACCAGCGCCCGGAAATGTGGAAGACCTACAATACCCGCGTCGGCAAGGGAGAGTCGATCCGTGTCTTTCCGCTGTCGAACTGGACCGAGCTCGATATCTGGCAGTATATCATGAAGGAGAATATCCCGATCGTGCCGCTTTATTTTGCCGCGAAACGACCGGTGGTCGAGCGCGACGGCGCGCTGATCATGGTCGATGATGCGCGCATGCCGATCGGCCCGGACGAGGCCGTGACGGAGAAGATGGTGCGTTTCCGCACGCTCGGATGCTATCCGCTGACGGGCGCGGTCGAATCCGATGCCGCCGATCTTCAGGCAATCGTGCGCGAGATGCTGACCGCCAGGACCTCGGAACGTCAGGGCCGCATGATCGACAAGGACGAAGCCGGTTCAATGGAAAAGAAGAAGCGGGAGGGGTATTTCTGATGGTCGAGGATGTTTCCGGCGACATGATCGCCTATCTCGTCGAACAGGAAAAGAAATCGCTGCTGCGCTTCCTGACCTGCGGTTCGGTTGACGACGGCAAGTCGACCCTGATCGGCCGCCTGCTTTACGATACCAAGCTGATCTTCGAGGACCAGCTTGCCTCGCTTGCAAGCGACAGCGCCCGCCACGGCACGACCGGCGAGGATATCGACTTCGCGCTTCTGGTCGACGGGCTGGAATCCGAGCGCGAACAGGGCATCACCATCGATGTCGCCTATCGGTTCTTCGCCACGGCGCGGCGCAAGTTCATCGTCGCCGATACGCCCGGTCACGAGGAATATACCCGCAACATGGCCACCGGCGCCTCGACCGCCGATCTCGCCATCGTGCTGGTCGACAGCCGCCAGGGCATTCTTCCGCAGACCCGCCGGCATTCCTTCATCGCCTCGCTGCTCGGCATCCGCCATATCGTGGTCGCGATCAACAAGATCGACCTGATGGACTATTCGCAGGAGGTTTACGACAGGATCGTCGCCGACTATCTGGAATTTGCAAAGGATCTCGGCTTCGAGACGATCGTGCCGATCCCGATCTCGGCGCGCTACGGCGACAATGTCACCCTGTCGTCAGAGAACATGCCGTGGTATGAGGGACCGGCCCTGCTCGACCATCTCGAGACGGTTCCGGTCGCCTCCGACCTTGCCGAAAAGCCGTTCCGCATGCCGGTGCAGCTTGTTACCCGTCCGAACCTCAATTTCCGCGGTTTTGCCGGGCAGATCGCTTCCGGCCGGGTCGCCGTCGGCGATCGCGTCATGGTCGCCAAGTCCGGAAAGACTTCGGCGATCCGCCAGATCGTGACCATGGATGGCGATCTCGACAGTGCCGAGGCGGGGCAGGCGGTAACGCTCGCCCTCCAGGACGAGATCGAGGTCTCGCGTGGTAATATCCTGGTGGCGCCCGCTGCGCGGCCGAATGTTGCCGACCAGTTTCAGGCAAAAATCATATGGTTCGATGCAGACGCGATGATCCCCGGCCGCTCCTATATCCTGCGGACCGAGGCGGACCAGACGCCGGCAACGGTAACCGCCCTCAAATATCAGGTGAACATCAACAGCTTTACCCATGAGGCGGCCAAGGCGCTCCACATGAACGAGGTCGGGGTGTGCAACATCTCCACTCAGGCCCCGATCGTGTTCGATGCCTATGCGGATAACCGCACCACCGGCAATTTCGTGATCATCGACCGGATCTCCAACAAGACCGTTGGCGCGGGCATGATCGATTTCGCGCTGCGCCGGGCGCAGAATGTTCACTGGCAGGCCGTCGAAGTCAACAAGAAGGCGCATGCCGCCCTGAAGACACAGACGCCGGCGGTGCTCTGGTTCACCGGGCTTTCGGGATCGGGCAAATCGACGGTTGCCAACGCGCTGGAGAAAATCCTTCATGCCAAGGGCAGGCATACCTACCTGCTCGACGGCGATAATGTCCGCCACGGCCTCAACCGCGATCTCGGCTTCACGGCCGAAGACCGGGTCGAGAATATCCGCCGCGTGGCGGAGGTGGCCAAGCTCATGGCCGATGCCGGGCTGATCGTGCTGGTGTCGTTCATCTCCCCGTTCCGCTCCGAGCGGCGGCTGGCGCGCGAGATGATGGATGATGGCGAGTTCATCGAGATTTTCATCGATACACCGATCGAAGTCTGCGCCGAACGTGACCCGAAAGGGCTTTACAAGAAGGCGCGGGCCGGCGAGATCGAAAACTTCACCGGTATAACGTCGCCTTACGAAGCGCCGGAGAATCCCGATCTCCATCTTCACACCGTCGGTCACGACCCGTTTGAACTGGCGAGCCGGATCGAGACGTTCCTCGCGAGCCGGGAGACGGGCGAGTGAGCGCCATGGCCGATATGCAGCAGGTCTTCCTCGATGCGGCGCTTGAAGCGGGCAAGGCGATCATGTCGATCTACGAAAACGGCATCGACGTGTCCTACAAGGACGACCAGTCGCCGGTGACGGCAGCCGACGAGCAGGCAGAGGCGATCATTCTCGCCCATCTCGCCCGCGCGTTTCCCGACATTCCGGTGATCGCCGAGGAAAGCGTTGCCGCCGGCGTGGTTCCCGATATCACCGGCAAGGCCTTCTTCCTGGTCGATCCGCTCGACGGGACGAAGGAATTCATCAACAGGCGCGAGGATTTCACCGTCAATATCGCGCTCGTTGAAAACGGCGTGCCGGTTGCCGGAATCGTCTACGCGCCGGCCAAGGGCGTGGCCTACCGCACCATCGCCGGCGGCGCCGAGAAGCTGATCGTGACCGATGGCGTCGTCGCACGATCCGACGCGATCAGATGCCGCCCCAGGGGCGAGGTTCTGACCGCGGTGGCCAGCCGATCGCACAACAGTCCGGAGACCGAGGATTTCATGCGGAAGATCGGCGTGTCCGATTTCACCTCGGTGGGCTCTTCGCTGAAATTCTGCCTTCTCGCGGAAGGCGTTGCCGATGTCTATCCGCGTTTCGGGCGCACCATGGAATGGGATACCGCCGCCGGCGACGCGGTCTTGCGCGCCGCAGGCGGCACGACCGAATGTGCCGACAGCACCGCCTTCGCTTATGGCAAGACTCGGCAGGATACCGACAGCGATTTCGCCAATCCGCCCTTTATCGGATGGGCGCATCTGCCTTCCCGCTCTTGACCGCGGCCGATCTGAGATGAGTGACCGCGCGGCCCCGTCGCGCGGAGCTGGTTTGAAGCGCAGGCTGCTGCTTGGAGCCTCCTTTTCCGATCAGTTCATCATCAGACCGTCTCGCCTCGTCGCGGATCGCTCAAAGTCTGCGTTATGATCTCCACGGCGGTTTTGACGCCGTTCTCCCGGCGCAGACGCGCCGCCAGGTTTTCCGCATTGCCGCGCAGACGCGTGTTCGTCACCGCTTCCGTGATGGCTGCTGCCAGGCTGTCTTCCGTCAGACGCCTGCGGGGCAAGGGGGGGACGCCGACGCCAAGTGCGGCGCTCAATTGTGCCCAGCCTCGCTGGTCGCCGAAAAACGGACATATCACGCAGGGAACGCCGGCGTGAAACCCTTCCGCCGTCGTTCCCGCGCCGCCGTGATGGACAACCGCCGCCATGCGCGGGAAAAGCCAAGCATAGGGAACAGGCGGTATGGCTATGATATCGTCGCTGCCTTCCACTTCCAACCCGGCCCACCCCTTCGCGATGACGCCTCGGCGGCCCGCCTTGCGCAGGGCCGCCGCCGACAGCCTTGCGAGCGCCCTGGCGTCACCGCTCGGCATGCTTCCGAATCCGATGAAAACCGGCGGCTCTCCGCGATCGAGAAAAGCGGCCAGGTCCGGCGGCGGCGTGTAATCCCGACCGTCATCGAACCGCCAGTAGCCGGTGACGCGCGCGCTCTCCGGCCAATCCCTTGGGCGCGGCAGGACGCCGGAGCTGTAGGCGTGCAGTACGCCGATATTGCCGGCGCCGGGCGGAAACAGGACCGCGCTTCCGTTCCGCACCGGCGGCAGGTCGAGAACCTCGTGGCGAAACCGGTTCAAGCGACGGCGAAAGGAGCCGATGGATTTTCGGACAAGCACATAGGTGAAGCGGTTGTAGCCGGGGAGCGGAAGGTTTGGCAGGCCCATGGCCGGGAAGGCGGCTGTCGGCACGAGCATGGGCTGGAGCATTCCCAGAAAGGCCGGAACGCCGAGTTTCTCGGCCACATGCGGGGCCGCAAAAAGCTTGGCGTTGAAGACGATGAGGTCAGGAGGGAAATCGATGGCGGCAGCAAAGGTTTCGCGCATCAGACCGTCCTGGATGGCGCCGGATCGTCTTGATAGTCGAATGCCGGCTGTGATGCGTGGCAATAGGCCGGAATCGCCTTCGAGCATGGTCTTGCCGTCCGGGGATTCAAGGGCGGCAAGAGAAGTGTCGGACATCGGGAAAACAGCGACGCCATGACTTTCAACAAACGCGCGGAAGCGGGATGAGGTCGCAAGCGCGACATCGAAGCCGGCCTCTTTCAGGCCATGGGCCAGGGCCAGGAAGGGCTCCACGTCCCCACGGGTGCCATAGGTGCAGATGAGAACCTTGCTGGGCGTCAATTGCCATCACTCCTCTTCACACGAACGCCGCCGCAAGGGCTGGGCTTGCCGTGCATGCTCAGATTGCGGGATCGAACAGGTCGCTCTATCAAGCCGCGCAGAATCAAACCGCGCAGATTTCGTTGACCCAATAAAACATGAAGTCTCTGTTGACGAAGTGCAGCCATATGGTAATTTAACAGTATCTTGATTGCATTTTGCTTGCAATTTTTACGTGGTTACATTTAAAGTTGTAATGTGGTCCGAATTTTTGGAGCGCAATTCACGATTGTATTCTATTTTAATTGATTGATTAAGTTTGAACGGCCTGGTCAGCCATTGTTTCTTTCAGGGGTGCCACCATTCATGAGTGGGTATTTTTTTCAAGCGCTAGTGTCTGCGTTCGTCGTTTCGGCAGCGGTTTGCGCTCTCATTTTGTCGACTCGAAAGTTTCATCTCAGATTTTCGGACCGTCGCAGGGACACTGCGGCCGTTCAGAGCGCACACCGGGTGCCGACGCCGAGAATCGGCGGGGGCGCCATTCTTGTCGCGCTCGTGTCGTTCGGCGTGCTTATACCCGATACCGGAAACCATAATCTCTGGTTGCTGCTCCCTTCGCTTATGCCGGTGTTTCTCGCCGGTCTGGCGGAGGATCTCGGATTTAACGTATCGCCGCGCGATCGTCTGCTCGCCGCCGCGATATCATCCTTGCTTGCCATCCTGCTGTTCAAGCTCTGGATCCCGAGAACCGACATTCCGCTGATAGGCGCGATTTTGATGTTCGCGCCGTTTGCGATGGCCATAACCATTTTCGGCGGAGCCGGTATCTGCAACGCTTTCAATCTGGTGGATGGCGTCAACGGACTTTCCGGCCTCATCGCTGTCGTCGTTGCGGCTTCGCTTGCGGCTATTGCCGCACAAAACGGTTTGTTCGAGGTCAGCGCCTGGTGCGCCGTCGTCATGGGCGCGCTGCTCGGCTTTCTTGTCTTCAACTTTCCGCTGGGCAAGATTTTCCTGGGAGATGCCGGCGCTTACGGCATCGGTCACGTTCTCGCCTGGCTTGCGTTCCTGATACTGAACTTCGTTCCGGACCTGACCCCGTGGGCATTGCTGCTGATATTCTTCTGGCCGATCGCGGACACCATGCTCGCCATCTTCCGCCGCCGCATTGCCGGGCGCCCCGCCGACCAGCCGGACCGATTGCATTTTCATCAATTGGTCATGCGCGCGCTTGAGATCAGTGTCCTGGGCCGGAATGCGCGGCATATCAGCAATCCAATGACGACGGTCATCCTCGCGCCGATGTTCACCGCGCCTGCGATCGCCGGGGTCTTGTTCTGGAACAAGCCGGCGATGGCCGCTCTCCTCCTGGTGTTTTTTGCCACCCTTTTCGTGGCGACCTACCAGTTCGGCGCCCGCATCACGGCCGCCCTTCGCCCTCAGTCCGGCCACAGGTTTAACTTCCACTTGGCGCACCACAAGAGGCTGTCCCATAGGAAAGATCTTTGATCGAACCTTGCGGCAAGCCGGGATATGGCCGGACACGGGGCATTGTCCCCGGCGTCCGGATGGCACGAACACGTGAAGACGAACAGCCGCTGGCAGCTTGCGCTTTCCGGCATTTTCAGAGACTATGAATTCTGGTTTTGACGGGAAACTATTTTGATCAAGCTTGGCCAAGCCGCACCACCGCTTTCCGGCGGTCGCCGATTTTCCGGGCGTTGCGCGTGATGCGGGTGTTTCGGTTCTTCCCGGATGTCTATTGTTCTGGCCCGATCTTGGCCTCTGAACCTTCCAGCAAGCTTTGCGAGGCAGGCCGAAAGGGGTTGGCCTGGCGAGCAAGCTTCCACGCCGCCATAACGCGCTCTTGTCTTCCGTTCAAAGTATTTTTCAATCAGGCCGATGCGCGCAGGAATGCTGCAGGTCGCGGCGTTCATGGTCGGGAGCTTGACTGGTCGGACCGCTTGGTCTATCGCCCGGTCGGCTCATACCGGGAAAGGCTGCGTCTAAAAAATGCGGGATCGGCTGAGGGCATGACCAGAACATTTTACACCTGAGTATTTGAGCGACATGCTGAACAGCAAAATCAATACTGAAAATGACGATATCGATCTCCAGAAGATATTTTCTATATTCTGGAGGCGGAAGTTACTGATTGCGGTGATACTCATCCTGTTCGTTCTGGCGGGCGGGTATTACGCCTTCAGGATGACGACGCCGATCTATCGGGCAACGTCAGTCACGATGGTGAGCGGTCAGGCGGAGAACATTATCGATATACCGAGCGTCCTTGCGCAGCTCGGAACGGACGATGTCGCCCTGCAATCCGAAATCGAGGTGATCAGGTCGCGTATTCTGATCGGAAACGTTGTCGATAGTCTCGATCTGATGGCCGACCCGGAATTCAACGCGGCTTTGAGAGAGCCGACGTCGTTTTCAAGATTTGTCGCCTATATCAGGAGCTTGTTGCCAAAAGGGTCCGATTCCGACGTCGGGGCCCCTGGGCCGGACAGGACGCGGGACCGGGTGGTGAGCGCCTTGTTGAACCAGTTCACGGCAACCGTGGTTCCCGACACCACCACCTTCAGGATAACCGTGAGTTCAGAGGATCCTGAAAAAGCGGCGCTGATCGCCGACTCAATCGCCGAGCAGTATGTGCAGCGCCAGATCGATGTCAAACGCGGCGCGACGGTCGATGCCATCGACTGGCTGAGCGAACGCGTCGCCGAACTGAAGGTCGCGCTCGAAAAGTCCGAAAATTCCGTGAAACAGTTCAAGACCGATACGCCGTTGACCACGCCGGAAGTGTTGAGCGGGCTGGAGCGGCAATTGAAGTCGATCCGCGATCGCATCACCGAGACGCGCCAGAGGGTCGAGGCTTCCGATGCCTTGTTCGCGAATCTCGAGCAGGCGTCGTCTTTTGAAGACAAAGCTGTTCTGCTGGGGGACCCGACGCTCATCGATCTCTCGGCCACCGCGCCTCGCAATAGAGGAGATGCCGCGCGTTTTGAAGCGAGACTGGAGACCCTGCTCGTCGATCGCCGCAGGGACGCGGCCGAACTCAAGAGCCAGCTTGCCTCTCTGGAGACCGCGGAGGCAGCGCTCGAGAGAAAGATTCAGACCGAAAGCGCGGCCTATCTCGAGCTGGAGCAGTTGACGCGGGAAGCGGAAGCCAACCGGACACTTTACGAATATTTCCTGGCACGTCTCAAGGAGACCTCCGCTCAGCAGGGGATACAGCAGGCGGACAGCGTCATTCTTTCCTATGCCGTCGTTCCCGAGAATGCGAGCGAGCCGTCCAAGAAGCGGATCGTCCTTCTTGCCGGTCTTGTGGGGCTTGTTTTCGGCGGCCTGCTCAGTCTGCTGCTGGAGATGCGGAACAGAACCTTCAAGACATCGCAGGAACTCGAGGAGCTCGCTGGTCTGCCGGTCGTCGGCATGTTGCCTCTGGTGCCGGCGAAACACCGGAGCGATCTCTTCCACTATCTTCAAACGCATTCGACCTCACCATTTGCCGAGGCGATACGCAATCTCAGAACGTCGGTTGTGCTTGCCAATCTCGACAAGCCGCCGCAGGTGATCATGCTTTCGTCCTCCATCCCCGGCGAGGGAAAAACGACAAGCAGTATCGCTCTGTCGCTCAATTTTGTAAGCATGGGCAAGAAGGTTCTTCTGATCGAAGGCGATCTGCGGCGGCTGACCTTCCGGCAGTATTTCGGCAATTCCAGAACCGATGCCGGTCTGATTTCCGTGCTTTCGGGAAAGCAGACCCTGGAGGAAACCGTTTTCCACAGTGAAGACCTGGAGCTCGACGTTCTGTTTGGCGAGCGCTCGCCGAAAAATGCGGCCGATGTTCTTTCATCGAGGAAGATGGATGAGCTGCTTCGCGAGGCCCGGTCAAAGTATGACTTCATCATCGTCGACGCGCCGCCGGTGCTGATCGTGCCCGATGCACGTGTTCTCAGCCAGTTTGTCGATGCCATCCTCTTCGTCGTCAAATGGGATTCGACCCACCATCACCAGGTCGAGGAAGCGGTCCGTTCGTTCGAGGAAGGCAAGATCGAGGGGCTCGTACTGAACCAGATCGATCCGAATGGATTCAAGCGGTATGGCTACAACTACGGCTATGGCTATGGCTATGCCGCCCATTACGGCGACAAATATTACGATACGGACGACGACTAGCGCAGTCGCGGCCCGGAAGGCCAGGGGCTGGGCTCTTGCCAGCCCGTGTTGCACAGCGAAAAAACCTTTCGCCGCTGTGCCTTCCTGCACCACCGTTCCATAAATTCGACGCAAGCTCGTGCTCTTTCGGT